>JAJPJH010000038.1 GCA_021324335.1 Gammaproteobacteria bacterium | reverse complement strand
TGATTCGGTTTATTGTTCATCAGCTTGCTCCTTTTCATCTTTAGAAAGCAAAAGCTTGATACATCTCCAGCAATTTAAAAAGATGTATTTGACCGAACGTTTACGATTAAATTGATAATACATAATGTAGCAATCTAATTCTTCTTCTTAAAGATTGTCGAATGCTATTTAATTGAGGATCAGGAATATGAAATTCATTAAAGTTTAATGTCGCAAATAAATTTTCGGGAATGAGTTTAAGGAATTGTATTTTTTCCTTAATATCATGGATGTTTCATCACCACATAAAGCTCCACCATATCCTTTCCACTATTATAAAACTCATGCGGATAAGAGGGATCAAAATACAAGCTATCACCCTTTTTCAACTGAAAGTTTTTTTGATCAACCTTCAGATTCAATGTCCCTTTTATCACTAGCATATATTTCTCCGCTCCCTTCCCACCGAATTGCCCTCCTACGGGAATATTCTTGACAACACTGGCGTTCGGCGGCAATTCTACGTGCAGCCATTCAATTTTTAATCCCTCTATCACCGGCGAGATATTTCGGCGTTTAATCCCCTGCGCATCTTCCCAAACCGCTTGTTCCTCTTTCGGCAAAAAAATCACTTGTGTCGTCTGCGTAGCATGTAACATCTCTGAAAGCGTCTTCCCCAGTGCTTTTGATAACCTCCCAGCCACATCAATTGTCGGCTGTACTTCATCCTTTTCTATCTTACAAATCATAGACTTACTGACGTTAGCCTGATCAGCCAGCTCCTGCATAGATAGGCCTAATTCTGTCCGTAGACTTTTCAAACGTTCTGCAAAAAAACTCATAGATCACCTGATAACAATGTTATATAATATGAAACAAATGTTAAATATATGAAACAAAAAGCTTGCCTCCCCACTCTAAACTGTTTATTATAAGAAACACTTATTCATTATAATAAACTTTGAGGAGGATGTCCAATGGCCCATTCTGTCGGATTAGGTTTGGATTCTCAAGCAGTACCAGCTAATAAAAACTTCTTGGCAGCAATCGTCTTTTTCATTCTGCCATTATCAGGGTTAGCAATTGATATTTACGTCCCTTCCCTGCCAGCCGTCAGCCATTATTTCGGGGCAGACAAAGCTTCAGTGCAGCTCACTATTTCTGCCTATATGCTTGGCATGGGTTTATCCCAGTTATTTGCTGGTGGTATTGCTGATAGCTTCGGACGTAGGAAGCCATTTTTAATTGCGATGTTTTTATTTATCGTTGCCACTTTCGCTATTCCTTTTGTGCAAACAATTAATCAATTGCTGCTTCTCCGCTTACTCCAGGGTATATTAGCTGCAATGGTCGCTGTTCCTATGCGAGCGGTTATAGCCGATTTATTTGCAGGCCCTCACTATCATAAGATGGCGAGTTACATGACGATGACATGGTCGATCGGCCCTATCATTGCGCCAGCCATTGGGGGTTATTTGCAGCATTATTTTGGTTGGCAGGCTAATTTTTATTTCCTTGGTATCTATTGTTTAATTTCATTAATAGCAATTATATTTTATCTCCCGGAAACAAGTCCTCATCAACATCCTTTTCACGTTATCCAGATTCTCAAGCGATATAAAGAAATGTTATTTCATAAAACTTTTTTAATGGGATTAATGACGAATGGTATACTCTATTCAATCATCATTTTATTCTCGATTGTGGGTCCTTTTTTAATTCAAACCGTATTGCATTATTCAGCCGTAGAATTTGGCCGCGTTGCATTATTAACCGGACTAGCATGGTTTATGGGAACAATGATTAATCGGTTCATTATTAATGTTCCTTTAAAGAAAAAAGCTCAAGCTTGTTTTTCTATCATGTTGCTTGTTGCTATTATCAGCTTATTCTTAAATTTCATGCTGCCAATGAACATCTATTTAATTGTCACTCCTACGCTGCTTATATTATTAGTAGGCGGAATTTTGTTTCCAAATTATTTTTCCCAAGGGATCTCCTTATTTCCAAAAACAACCGGAAGTGCGAATGCTTTATTCGGCGCGTTCGTATTTTTTATTCCTAGTATTAGTTCCAGTTTAGGAACGTTTTTAAAATCGAATACGGCGCTGCCATTAATGGTCACTTATAGCGGATTGATTGCAGTTTGTTTAATTATTTATTATCTCGGCCTAGGGAGACAACAAGCATGACAACAAAAACAATATTATGTTACGGCGATTCTAATTTACGCGGATTTATCCCAGGAAGTTTCAATAAGAACACCGGATTATCTGCACGTTTTGGCCGAGATAAGCGCTGGACGGGTATTTTGCAAACCTTGTTAGGCAGTGACTATTATGTGATTGAAGAAGGGATAAATGGTCGTACCACGACACGCGATGAAATTTATCCCGGAAGACCGCATCGAAATGGATTAGGAGCCTTGTTGATGTGTCTTGAGTCGCATTATCCTATCGATCTAATTATTTTTATGCTTGGAACAAATGATGTCAAATTGCAATTTAATCACTCATCGGAAGAAATTGTAGAAGGTATGCGGCGTTTGGTGAGAGTGGCTAAGAGTAGTAATATCGGTACAGAAAAAATCTTAATTATTGCTCCTCAGCCTATCGTTAAAATTGCAGATTTGCATCCCCAGTTTGATGATATAGCTATTGAAAAATCTAAAGCACTTGCCCCGCTGTATCAACGCCTTGCTGAGGAAGAAAGCTGTGGTTATTTAGATGCAGCCCAGTTTTTGACATCTAGTAGGCTGGATGGCGTGCATATTGAAGAGCAAGATATGCCTTTGTTGGCTGCGGCGGTGGCTGAAAAAGTGAAGCAGATAGGGGGATGAGTTGTTAACTAGATGTTTTCAATAATGTTGCTAGCCGTCTTTTGGCGAGGGTTTTGATTCTCGATGAGGTAATTTTATTAATGATAGCATTTGCTTTCTTTTGGCTAAACGATGGAAGTAGTTCGATTTCTGGCAACGTCTTAAATAAATTAGATTTTGCTGGCGTGAGGTAAAAAATATCTATTAATGCTTTCTCTGGTGTAGCAAGTTTGATTTTATCTATACTCTCAAAACCAAAAAAGAAATCGGCTTGTAAATGATGAATAGAAATGTTTCCAAAGCTTGTTGCATATTGATGCGTACGAGCTAAAGAAGCAGCATAAATAGTATGAGGAATTTGTGAAATCATTCCATGGTAAAACAAAGCTGTTTGCAAGGATATATAGCTAGGAAAAGGTGCTGTTAAATATTCTGGTAATATTAAGGGGTCAATTTGAGTGGTGGTTGCCCATCTACCACGCATCAATCGTACAAAGCGCCCTGCTTTAACAAGACGATTCAATATATTGCTAGCTTGTGCAATGGGAATATTTAGACATGCAGACGCATCGCGTGTATGCAGTACGGGTTGTTTTAGTGCTAATAGTTTCTGCTCCGCATCAATGAGTCGCATGAAAGTTTTCCTGCAAGATGGTAGTAATTTGTCTACGAATTTCATCCCATTTCTCTGGTGAATCGTAAAATTGCTTATATTCATCCATTAAATAAGCGACTACTTGACCTTTAAATTCAGGATAGTGAATACTGGTAATGTTTTTTATGGCTGATTGAATTTCGTCATAGGAAAATTCTTGTAAGCTTGGAATTGCTCCTTGATTTAATAACCACATCAGGTCAAAAATATCTCTTCCCTGGGTTTCTGTTCGATGAATAAGCGCATTTATCTTTTGGGAAAATGCAGTGTTAATTTCGTAGTGATTGCAGAGAATAGGATAAAGACTGTATTGCTTAATAATATCATTATCAATCGGGGTATATATTACACTTTTCTCCATTTTTCGTCGTGAAAACTCAATTTTCGTGGGAATAGGTAGGTTAGTGTTTTGAATGTTTAATAATAACTTCCAGCGCTGTGTAGTTTCTGTTTGTTTGATTGGATTCGATTGCACAATTTCAATATTCTTGCTTTCTAAAATTCGCTTAAAGTCTATGCTTCCAAGGATTTTGTTTACTTTATTTTCTAATGTGGTTTTAGATATAATCGTTACGTCAAAATCAATATCTTCTGAATAGCGAATACTTTTAAAGAAAAAGCGCAAATTGCACCCACCTTTAAGAGCATATAGTTTTTTGTCCAATTTTCCTTCAAGTTGACGAAGAAAAAGTAGATGGAATAATTCGATAGTAGATTGAATATTTTTCATTATTTAATAATACCAATAGTTATCAAATATTACAACTATAAGTATTATTGTTTTGGAATTGACAGCCCACCCTCTCCCTAATAGACTAGACTTATTATCATACAGACTAGTTTAATTATGAGGTAAAGATGAAATCAGTCGGTGCATTCGAAGCAAAAACTCATTTCTCCCAGCTATTAGCGCGTGTCGCTAAAGGTGAAACCATTGTCATTACAAAACATGGCGAATCCATCGCAAAGCTGGTTCCTATCGAAGCTGAAAAAAAAGTGAACTTGGCCGCTGAGGCTGTGAATGCTATTCGGGCATTACGTAAAGGAGTGACTTTAGGCAAAGGTTTAAACATAAAACAGCTTATTCAAGAAGGTCGAAAAAGATGAACCGTCGTCCCTCATTTGTACTAGATTGCTCTTTAGCAATGGCATGGTGTTTTGACGATGAAACATCAGACTATTCTGAAGAAGTCCTGGATACCCTAGCGAATGTTACTGCTGTGGTACCTGCGCTTTGGTCTGTTGAAGTATCCAATACATTGTTAATGGCGGAACGTAAAAAACGGATAGTTCACGTGAAATCAATTGCCTTTAGAGAATATCTAACTCTTTTACTTATCGAGGTAGATGATTATTTATTGAAAAAGCCAATTGAAATTATTCTTGATGTCGCTAAAGAAACTGGTTTAACTGCTTATGAGGCAACTTATTTAGAATTGGCCATGCGGAAAAATTTGCCAATAGCAACGCTTGATCGAGAATTGAAAAGTGCCGCTCAGAAAGTGGGTGTACCTATTTATTCAGCTTAATTATACCCAATAAAATACCACGCCTGCTATTGCTAATGCGATGATGGCCCCGCTCAAGAAATAGGTTATTTTTATTAGCCTTTCCCGTTTTTTATCTTTACCATGATCTCTTCTTTCCATATGCTCAAATCGCAATCTCTCCTGCCGCTGCTTCGTTTCCTTCAATACCTCATACACTAACGATGGTATTTCCGGTACTTGCTCCGACCATAACGGCAAATTATCCCGTATCCGCTTGAAAAATGCCTTCACACCAACTTGCTTCTTCAGCCATTTCTCAATCTGCGGCGATGCCGATGACCACACATCCAAATCGGGTGCTAATGTTCGGCTTAACCCTTCTATGCTTAGTAATGTTTTTTGTAATAACACTAATTGCGGTTGAATATTAATATGAAACCGCCGAGCGACCTGGAATAATCTTAATAATAATTGCCCGAAAGAAATCTCACGTAGCGGTTGTTCGAAAATCGGTTCAGAGACCCCTCGAATAGCGCCTTCAAATTGATCAATACGGGTATCCGGTGGCAGCCAACCACAAGCAATATGCAATTCAGCAACGCGTTGATAATCGCGTTTGAAAAAGGCAATCATATTTTCTGCGAGATAACGCTGATCATTATGATTTAATGAACCTACAATACCAAAATCAACCGCAATATACGTGGGATTTTCGGGATCAGTTGCATTAACGAAAATATTGCCAGGATGTAAATCAGCATGGAAATAACTATCACGAAAAATCTGAGTGAAAAAGATTTCAATACCACGCTGCGCCAGTTTTTTCATATTGACATGTGCGCGCTTTAAACTATCAATATCATGAATAGGAATACCATAAATCCGTTCCATGACTAAAATACTTTCATGCGTATATTCCCAATGAATTTTCGGCACATATAAAAGCTTAGAGTCAGCAAAATTGCGTCGTAATTGGGAGGCATTCGCGCCTTCACGCGTTAAATCCACTTCGTCATAAAGTGTTTGTGCAATTTCAGCAACAATTTGTCGGGGTTTGAATTGCCTGGCGTCTGCTGAGTAGTATTCCACCCATTTAGCAAGTATGTAGAGTAAATCTACATCGCGATCAATTATTTTTCGAATGTTAGGACGCAAGACTTTCACCACAACAGATTCACCATCTAACAACTTAGCGGCATGAACTTGCGCAATAGAAGCAGAAGCCAATGCATGTAAATCAAATTCAGAAAAAACATCTTCAATCGGACCCTTCAACGCTTTTTCAATAATGACTCTTGCTGCTTGTCCGGGAAAAGGAGGGACACGATCTTGTAATTTGGAGAGTTCAATTGCAATATCGTCTGGCAATAAATCTCGACGCGTTGAAATAATTTGACCGGCTTTAACAAAAATAGGCCCTAAATCCTCAATCGCGCGACGAATACGTTCTGCGCGCGATAATCTTCTTCCTACTGTCCAATAAAAAGGATTGAAATAAACAATAAAATGAATAGGTGAAAACCACGATGTCTCGAGAATGATTTCATCAATATTATAGCGCGCTAAAATAAAATTAATGCGAATTAAACGGAACAAACGAGATACAATTTTCACTGGCTTCCCTCATCTTTTATTAATTGCGCTCGAATGAGTTGAATTCTCGCTTCCAAGCGATCCGTATCCATGCGCAGCGTATCAATATCAGTAAAGAAATCATTTAATGCTTCACGGGAGGGAAACCATTCTGCTTCTTCATGTAGATATTCATTTACATTTTGCGCCATGGTGTTTTCAGTATGTTGCAGCCATTGGCTAGCGCGTTCTATAAAACGGCTGATATGATAAGTGGGAACATCTCCAATAAACTGCGAAAGCGGCTGTTGCCAATCGATTTTCATTTCATCAAATAAAGCAATCACTTGCTGGCCGAATTCCGCATTCCCTTCAATGATGACATCTTCCGCAAAAAATCGGTGCCGATGGTCTTTTGCCACTGCAACGCCTAACATTTGTAAAGGTGTGCCGCGAATGGTGGTTTCTGTTGGTAGTGAGGCATCTTTATGGATCTCCACACCGTGTTCAGTGAAAGCACATTGAAAAATAAAATGGAAAGGTAAAAATTCAATCGTGATCACTTTGCCTTTCAATGGCTGCAAACGTTGTTGGGATTCCGGATCTAATTTTAAATAAGCATTAATGATGGCTGATAACATTAATATTTAAACCCTTTATGTAAAGCAACAATGCCACCGCTTAAGTTAGTATACGCCACATCTTCGAACCCTGATTCTAACATCATATTTTTTAATGTTTCTTGATTCGGATGCATGCGTATCGATTCGACTAAATATTGATAGCTTCTTTCATCGTGCGCGACGAATTTACCAATTTTAGGAATGACGTGAAAAGAATAAAGATCATAAATTTTATTAAATAAAGAAGAGGTCGGATGCGAAAATTCTAGTATCAATAATTTGCCGCCAGGTTTTAATACACGATACATTGAGCGCAAGGCGGTCGCTTTATCCGTCACATTGCGTAATCCAAAGGCAATCGTGACACAATCAAAATAGTGATCAGCAAAGGGCAAGTTTTCTGCATCAGCTTGGATACATTCCACATTGCCTACAATACCTGTATCAATTAAGCGATCGCGTCCTACTTGTAGCATTGCCTCGTTAATATCCGTCATCACCACTTTACCTTGCTTGCCAACTGCTTTTGCCAAGGCAGCGGCTAAATCGCCCGTGCCGGATGCAACGTCTAATACCGTTTGACCGGGGCGTAATCCCGCTTGCTGGATGGTTAATCGTTTCCATAAGCGATGAAGACCGAGAGACATTAAATCATTCATTAAGTCATATTTAGGGGCCACTGAGCGAAATACATCCGCAACCAGTGTGGATTTTTCGGCAACAGGCACTTCGCGGTAACCAAAATGTGTTGTCTTTTTATTTTCGTTTGAGTTGGTGTCCACTCATTGTTCTCCTCGCCGTAAAATTTCTCCCGCTAGGGCTAGATAGGCTAAAGCGCCTTGGGATTTTTCATCATAATGTAGCACAGGCAATCCATGGCTAGGTGCTTCTGCTAATCGGACGTTGCGGGGAATGACAGTACGATAAATTTGCTCGGGAAAATGGGTTAGAAGCTGTGCAGAAACATCCAATGCCAGGCGATTACGGCCATCGTACATAGTGCGTAATAAACCTTCAATGTGTAATTCCGGATTAATCGTGCTGCGGATTTCCTCTATGGTTTTCAACAAGCCACTTAATCCTTCAAGAGCAAAATATTCACATTGAATGGGGATGAGTACAGAATGAGCAGCAACCAACGCATTCAAGGTTAAGATGCTTAAAGAAGGCGGGCAATCGATCAGGATATAGTCATAGGTGGAAGTGAGTGGCCGCAACAGGGATTTTAAGCGCTGATCACGTTGAGGGAGCTGTAGCAAGTGCATTTCGGCCACGATTAAATCTTGGTTAGTGGCGAGTAAATCGAAACCACTGCTCGTGGGAAGAATGGCATCGGGGATGGTGGCTTCGTCACAAATCACATGCTTGGCCGTATAGCGAATGTCTGATTTATTGATACCGCAGCCGACAGAAGCATTTCCTTGCGAATCCAAGTCAAGCAACATCACTGTCCGTTTCATTGCTGCAAACGAAGCCGCTAAGTTAATACTGGTGGTGGTTTTTCCAACACCGCCTTTTTGATTAGCAATTGCAATAATTTTTCCCACAGTGGTTCCTCTTTTTTGATGCTTAATCATTTCCATGCATTAAGGTTTTAACAGCAATATCTTCATCGATAGTTGGCCAATGTACCCCAATACCATTCCCTATGAAACGCCAATTTTTGCGATCTGCTTCACTTGCATCGCGTAGTTTAGGGAACCATTCCAGGGGAGCTGAAATTTCCCTTCCGTCAGCTAGAACAAAATGCACAGCAGTTTGGGTGAAGCTTACGTCCACCGCGCGATCATCATATTTGATTGCCAAAGAACTCATGCCATTTCTCCAAAAATAACGTGCTATGCTCAGCGACAAGTGCTCTTATTTTAGCTAATTCATGGCTTCTAAAGCCATACGAGCTTGCTAAATTTACTGGCTGTAGCCAAAATTTGGCTACATTATTACCATGTTCAACTACCTTCCACAAAACGAATGCTATTTATCCAAGGGGCTGATAGCCTTTTTCCGGATCCAGGCAAGCGAAGATCTCGCCTTTTTTCACGTCAAAAAACCATAAATGAATGATTAATTCTTCCGCCAGTACCTTATCTCTAATCCAAGGGAACGTTAAACAATTTTGCAGCGATTGCTGAAGTGCTAGCTTCGCATATTTATCACCATCTTCTATATGCCTATGCTCTGTTTTAATCACCGATACCCAGTTAGTAATAAAGTCATTTGGCTTTGAGCTTTCATTATCTAACAAAATTTGAATCCCCCCACATTGGCTGTGACCTAATAAAATGAGATGCTTCACCTTTAAAAAACAAATGCCAAATTCTAACGCGGCACTAGTACCATGATGGGCTTCATCTTTTTCATAAGGGGGAATGATATTGGCAACATTACGAACCACGAATAAATCACCTGGATCACATTGTAATATTAAAGCAGGATCCACACGTGAATCACAGCAGGATACCACCATAATTTGTGGTTGCTGGCCATAATCGGAAAGATATTGCATCACCGAATTATCACCGGAGGCATATTTATGTCTGAATGACTGATAGCCTTGGAGAATTTTTTGAAACGATTTTTTCATCTTAGGATTCCTTAGCCATTTATTATAACCACAATAAGATAGCATAAATTATGGGGTAGAAAAATAATGAGCGGAGGTTTAACATTATTATTATAACGAGAAAGGGGAGTGTGTATCATGAAAGATTACAAATTATTATCAGGATTAGCAGCATGTTTTATGCTGTTTTCGACAGCTATTTCGCCGGCATTTGCGTTAGACAATCAAAAATCCGGTTATCTCTATATAGAGAATGCCAATTCTGCTGACATTAAAAAGCTGGGTCAAGATCCTATTGCTTATCAATTAACTTTGCATAACCCAGATTCATGGGTAATTTATACGAGTGATGGAGGAGAGGATGCACAAGGAGCTGTCTCTATGAAAGAATTTAATAACCGCGTAAAACAAAGTGTAAATAAAAATAATCTAGAAGCAGTTTATCCGGCCACGCTGATTATCCAGACAAAAGATGGTCATATCCAAAAATATAATTTTCAAATTTCTATGAAGAATCCAGTCTATGATGAGGCGTCGCAAACTATTGTTTATAGTTTATATACGAATTCAAGTGAAAAAAACAACCCTTCTTTCAACCCTTCTTTTCCTGATCCATCGACATTTTCCCATGCTTCTTTGTTTATCAAAACGAATGGTTTTTGTATCAGCTGTCCTCCCTAATTAATATTAATAAGAATAATTTTTATAATTTAATTTAAATATTTATTTATTTTTTATTTCTAATCTTATTTCAATTTACAAAGAGGAGTAAGAAATGACTGAAGAAAGCATCCTTGAAATCGTTGAAAATGGTCACGAAGGTGAAGCCGAAATTATTATCGAGAGTGGGGAAAGAATAAGCAGCATCGAAATTTCATTTAAAGAGAGGCTAAAAAAAGAATTATATAAAATATTAAAAATGACAAATAGGACTTTGGCACAACCAAGTATTTTATCCGGAACAGCAACTTTTTTCTTGCATGGATTTTGGGGGAAAGAGGGTTGTGGTTTTTGGGAAAAGGAATGTACAGGGCGTATTTCGGAAATCGCTGGCTCTGTATTTGTCCTTTTGGCAGCAACTAATTTGGGGATTGCGGTTGGCCTTGATGCTCTCAGTGAGAATGAGAGTAAACATCCGAAAGAGAAAAAATTCAAAGAATGGATGACTTTTATCTTAAATATTTTGAGCGATGTATCTGGGACGAATGCTTTTGCATTAAGTACCACAGCGCTTATCCTCCGAACAGCAGCCGGTTTTAATCCTGATAACCCAGAAAAAATCATTATTTCTGAGGAGGAGTTGGGAGGTATTCTCATAGCAGCGGCTGTGGTCTCGTTGCTTTTAAATGCCCATATTAGAAATTATTTGATTTCTAAAGGATGTTCTTCTGCACCTAAGTTAGAAAGAATTCTCAATACAGGAGCAGGAGTCATAAAGGGGTTTTCTAATGCAGAAGGATGGTTTGGGAGCATTCTGAAAATAGGCCAATTCTTATCCGGTAAACCCACTCTTTTACCCTCGTTTGTTTCTACAATGTGTAGTGACACGATCGGAATAGGATATGGAATATGGAAAGCAATTGAAAGCTGGCAATTTGATCCCGCTACTAGCGATCCGCATGAAAAGGCAGCGGCTAGATATACAAAAATAGCTCAAACAGATGTAACACTCACAGCTGGATTTTTATTCCTGATGACAATGATTACAATGGCAGATAGCCCTGAGCCATTTAGAAGCACGCAAATGGCAATGACAGGATTTATTCTCGCGGCGATTATTGCCTATGTTACCTTCTTAAAACAACGTCCGGCGAATGTAGTGGTGGATTTGACTGAAATCTCATCACGAAAAGATAAATTAGAGGAAGGAAGAGTTGAACTTAAGCTTGATGTTAATAAAGTGGAGAGAATTCCATCTACCCCCTCCTCTATTGAAGAGGCACCGAGAATGGAAACATCGTCAGCAACACCTGTCGATATAAAAGGTAAAAAGCCAATACGTGACGATCTTTCTATGGTGGGGGAACATTCTTCTCCTTGTTTATTTAAACCAAGTTTTTCTTTACCTGTTCAGAACCGAGAAGCTCTTAAGCTAACGTTTGGAACATAGTAAAACATAGTAAGAAAAATGATAACGGTTTATCGTTTTATCCCTATATGAATAAGATGCCGCTCTACCGCTATACCTTTTATATGTATCGGTACCACTTTTTGGAGGAGGAATTGGTTAGGTAAGGCTGCTATTTCTTCTTGTGGGTTTTTGCCTTTCATGGCAATGAATTTTCCTCCTGGGCAAAGCAGATGAGCGGTTGTTTCTGTAAATAGAGATAAAGTGCCGAAGGCGCGGGAAACAATACTGTCAAAACAATCAGTCGGATGGAAATTTTCAACCCGGCTATGAATCACTTCCACATTCTCAAGCTTAAGCTCTGCTATCACTTGCGTCAGAAAGCGTGTTTTTTTGCTGGTTTTATCTAATAACACCCACTGTTGCTGAGGATGAGTAATCGCCAATGGAATGCCCGGTAAGCCACCCCCACTTCCAACATCTAACAATCGTGAGCCGTGCAAATAAGGCGAAATAATTAAGCTATCAATCAAATGAAGATAAACCATTTCACGCGGCGTTGTCAGCGTCGTCAAATTAAAGACGCGATTCCACGCAACAATAAGCTCAAGAAAGGTGAGTAATTTTTGTTGTGTAGCTTGATCGAGTGTAATGTTATTTTCTTTTAATGCTTGCGTGAGTAGTTGATCCAACTGTTTCAACATACTTTATCCTTTACGTTTTTTCAAATGGACTAATAATAATGAAATCGCTGCTGGTGTGATACCCGGTATACGGGAAGCTTGGCCGACTGTTGTCGGTTTGGTTTGTTTTAATTTTTGTCGTACTTCTGTCGATAAGCCGACAATCTCGTCATAATCCAAATCTTCCGGCAATTTTAATGTTTCATAGCGCGAAAGTTTCGCAATTTCTTCTTCTTGGCGATCGATATAACCTGCGTATTTCGCCTGAATTTCAATTTGCTGTGCGACTTGATCATCATTTACACCCGGGCCTAATTCTTCAATCGACATAAGTTGTTGATAGGATAAATTAGGACGACGTAACAATTCAGATACTCGATATTCTCGAGTTAAAGCTTGTTCTGTCAGGGATTCAATTGTTTTTGCTGCATTTGTCCCAGGTCGCACAAATAAGTTACGCAATCGTTCTGTTTCCTTTTCTATTTGCTCTTGTTTTTGCTCAAATGCTTGAATACGTTGCTCATCAATCAGTCCTAATTCTTTTGCGATCGGCGTTAATCGTAAATCTGCATTATCTTCACGCAGCAGTAAGCGATATTCAGCTCGACTGGTAAACATACGATAGGGTTCTTGCGTACCGCGTGTTACTAAATCATCAATTAATACGCCGATATAAGCTTGATCACGCCGCGGTGTCCACGCTTCTTGTTCTTGCACATAACGTGCTGCATTCAAACCGGCAATAAGGCCTTGCGCAGCGGCTTCTTCATAGCCCGTGGTGCCATTGATTTGGCCAGCGAAAAATAAGCCAGAAATAGCTTTGGTTTCTAATGAAGGCTTTAAGCAGCGTGGGTCAAAGAAATCATATTCAATTGCATACCCTGGCCGTGTAATATGCGCGTTCTCAAACCCTCGTATTGATCGAACAAATTCAATTTGGGTGGCGAAAGGTAAACTGGTTGAAATGCCATTAGGATAAAATTCCTGCGTCGTTAATCCTTCTGGTTCAACAAAAATTTGATGAGAAGATTTGTCTGCAAATCGCATAATTTTATCTTCAATTGAAGGGCAATAACGTGGCCCAATGCCTTCAATGACGCCCGTATACATAGGTGATTGTGATAAACCGGCGCGGATATAATCATGCGTTTTTTGATTGGTATGCGTAATGTAACAACACGTTTGCTGCGGATGTTCTTCTACTTTTCCTAAGAAAGAAAAAACAGGCGTAGGCGAATCGCCTTCTTGTATCTCCATGACACTGAAATTAATCGTGCGACCATCGATACGTGGCGGCGTGCCCGTTTTTAATCGACCAACAGGAAGTGATAACTCACGTAACCGTGCTGCTAATGTTTTAGCGGGAGGGTCGCCTGCGCGGCCCCCTTCATAATTATTTAAACCAATATGAATCTTACCGGCGAGAAACGTCCCTGCAGTTAAAACTACTGTTTGAGATTTAAAAATTAATCCCATTTGGGTAAGCACGCCGGTTACATGGCTGTGTTCAATTAAAATGTCATCAGCGGCTTGTTGAAAAATAATTAAATTTGGCTGGGATTCCAGCATGTAGCGTATTGCTTGTTTATACAGTACCCGATCTGCCTGCGCACGCGTTGCGCGTACAGCTGGGCCTTTACTGGCATTGAGAGTACGGAAATGAATCCCCGCTTTATCAATTGCCCGCGCCATGGCTCCACCCAGCGCATCAATTTCTTTCACCAAATGCCCTTTGCCTATACCGCCTATCGCAGGATTACAAGACATTTGCCCCAAGGTCTCGATATTATGAGTCAGCAATAAGGTCTTTGCCCCCATACGAGCAGCCGCAAGCGCAGCTTCTGTCCCCGCATGCCCACCCCCCACTACGATCACGTCAAAAGTATTTTTCAAATCAATCATATAGTTAGTATCTTTATAGGCGAAAAGTTTCCTATTATAACTAAATCGGAGTAAAATTTTGAGACACAAAAATTGGATGAGAGCATTATGAAGAAGGTAGCAGCAGCCGATATTGTCATTTTTGGCGGCGGCATCGCAGGGCTATGGTTATTAAACCGATTACGTCAAACAGGCCTTTCCGTTATTTTATTTGAATCGGGCTCGTTGGGTGGCGGTCAAACCCATAAAGCGCAAGGCATTATTCATGGTGGCATGAAATATGCTTTACAAGGTGTGCTGACGGCGGATTCGCAAGCGATGAGCGAAATGCCTGAACGGTGGCGACAATGTTTACTTGGTAAAGGGGAAATTGATTTATCTGCTGTGCCGATTCTTTCTTCTCAACATTATCTTTGGGCGCCGACAAAGTTTGGTTCTAAATTAGCGGGATTTTTTGCCGGTGCTGCGTTAACCAGTAAAGTGGAAGCTCTCCCCACAGAAAAGTATCCAACCGTGTTTCAGCATCCTGCTTTCAAAGGTGAAGTTTATTCGTTAGATGAAATCGTGATCGACGTGCCTATTTTAGTGCGCGAATTAGTGAAAGCAAATCAAGATGCTGTTTTTAAAATCGAACCTTTATGCGATGAAGAATTAAAATTCGATGATCATGGCCGATTAGTTTCTGCAACTGTTTATATGGCGGGGAAATCGATTGAAGTGACGGCACAGCAATTTATTTTTACCGCGGGTGCAGGCAATGAGGTCATCATTAAAAAATTAAAACACGATGAAGTAGCCATGCAGCGCCGTCCATTGCATATGGTGATGGTGAAGACACCCTTTAATTATCCTTTATATGCACATTGCCTCGGCTTAGGTGCACGCCCCCGTGTTACTATTACCACCCATCATACGCAAGATGGCAGTACGATTTGGTATCTAGGCGGCCAATTAGCAGAAGATGGGATTGATAAAAATAGTACCGCGCAAATTCACGCAGCACGCCAGGAACTACAAGCTCTTTTTCCGTGGTTGAATTTTGAAGAAGCAGAATTTGCCAGTTTTATGATTGATCGGGCTGAGCCTAAACAAAAAGGCGGTATGAAACCAGAAACATCATTTACGAAGGTGATTGAAAATATCACGATTGCGTGGCCGACTAAATTAGCGTTAGCGCCCAAATTAGCAGAAGAAATTCTGCAACAAATTCAAGCTGCACCTATTACCCCGCATCTCTTTGATGTTCGCGAATTACGTTCTTGGCCAATGCCACCATTGGCAAGGCCTGTATGGGAGGATGTATTTTGCAAAAGCGTTGCTTAGGTAAGAGTGGCATAGAAGTCAGTGTGCTTGGTTTAGGGACAGTCAAGTTTGGCCGTAATCAAGGAGTCAAGTATCCTGCTACATTTACCTTGCCGAAAGATCATGAAATAGAATATTTGTTAGAGATTGCCAAGGAGCTTGGTATCAATCTGCTTGATACGGCACCCGCTTATGGCTGTAGTGAAGAGCGATTAGGAAAGCTATTAGCAGGCAAGCGCCAAGAGTGGATTATCAGTACGAAAGCGGGAGAAGAGTTTATTGATGGCCAATCGTATTTTGATTTTTCTAAAGTGGCTATTCGAAAGAGTGTGGAACGCAGTTTGAAACGGTTGCGTACGGATTATTTGGATGTGGTGTTGGTTCATTCTAATGGTGAAGATGAACGCATCATTCATGAAGATCAAGTGTTTGATACGTTAGCTGCACTTAAAGCCGAAGGAAAAATTCGCGCTTATGGGATGTCGACGAAAACAGTGGCAGGTGGTTTGTTAACGATTGATAGAGCCGATGTTGCGATGGTAGGGTTTAATCCGGCTTATACGGAGGAGCATCAAGTGATTATTGAGGCGCAGCAGAAGCAGAAAGGTATTTTTATTAAGAAAGCACTTGCGAGTGGACATCTACACACATTAGGCGTCACTAATCCCGTTGCCGATACAATGAAATTTATTTTAGCTGAAGCGGGGGTGACCAGCGTGATTGTAGGGACGATTAATTCGGCACATTTGCGGGAGAATGTGGCAAGTCTCAAATGAATTTCTCCCACATCTTTCTATCATTTTTTGGGTCGCGGGAAGTCTTTGCTAGCTATTTGAGGAACCTTCTTGGAATAATAAGCCTGGCTCAAATGGAAAAGACCTAATTGAAAGCGTCCACTTAACTTCTTAGCGAAAGGCTGATTTGTTTTTGTGGCAGACTTATTCAGTCTAATGGTAGTAATTAATTTATCAATCGCGTGCACGGCTAATCCACTTATAAAAAATGGCAAGCCAATAATAAAAATAGACATCATGCCACTTGTTATATGGAATTTTTTATATTTCTTACTACGTTTTTTATAATTATATTTTATTTCATTTATTTTATTATTTGGCTCAATTTCAATGGGATTTTTTGAATGGTTAGTAATTTGGTTGACTACCTCTTGGGAAATAATTTTTAAGCTAATCGCTTCTTCAATTAATTGGCTGTATCTTTTGACAATGGGTTTATATTTTTTAATAAACGTTGTGAATTTGTTAATGTTATCTTCCTTCATCCGAGCAGAGGAAAGAGGATTACCACTTACATAAAGATGGTTGTATAGGTGAAAGAAGGTTTTATTACTCAGCAGTTCGTCATTGAGTTTGATGATATCTTCTTTGAGATTTTTTGCTTGTTCCAGCAGCCTGTCTTCGGGAGGGCGTACGTTAATGATAATAGCAGGTTTGGTTCGCTCCGATTTCATGTGATTCTCCTTATTGATGAATGCATAGCAATGCATAAAACATAAAGAAACTATCAAACACCATAACAGAGTTCAACTAAAAAATTATTTATTAATAAGATAATATTTCCTTAAGAATTCGTTGCCATAATTTAATTATCTTTTCTCTCGAAAAAGGATGTTCTTATGTATAGAAAGGAATTCATATCCGGAGAGCTTCAGAATAAAATCAAAATTTCTCTCGCTAATTTAACATGCGATAAGCTCACTCTTATTTTTAAAGAAGCAAAGCAGTCTTATAAGGAGCGTAGTGAGTGGTGTAGATTTTATAGATCAGGAAAGAGTTGTTGGAGGATACCCAAAATAAAATCAGATGATAATCCCAAGCACATATTATTAACATTTTTAAATGGGATGACGGGTAGAGTAAGTGGAGATGACAAAAAATCATTAAATTATTTTGTGATAAAAATGTTATTAAAATTACCTCATGAAATCGTTCCAACTGATTTGCAAGCTAAAGCGTTGATTGAGGAGACCATAAAACAATTAAAATCTCAGCTTCATATAAATGAAGATGCTTATAGTGTGGAAGGATATGAAAAAAAATATAGTCAACTGAATCCATTATGAAGCAGCAATCACTTTAAAGCGGCATAATTCCTGAAACCCTAAGCGGCCATGTTCGCAGCCCATGCCAGATAATTTCTGCCCTCCGAATGGATTACAGGGCAGCCAATGATTGCCTTCATTAATATCAATACAGGTTGCATCTATTTGTGCAGCAACACGTTGTGCACGCGCTGCATTTGCAGAATGGATAATTGCGCCAAGACCATAAGCGGTATCGTTGGCAAGGGCAATAGCTTCTTCTTCCGTATCAAATGACACGATAGGCAATACCGGACCAAATACTTCCTCTGTCCATACACGCATATTTCTTTTCACATTTACTAAGAGGGTCGGTAGATAATAAGCTCCTGACAATCCTTCCAGTCTTGCTGCACCTGTCATGGCGCGTGCTCCTTGTTTGATCGCATCATTCACTTGTGATTCTAGCAACCTTACTTGTCTCACCGCTGCCAAAGGGCCTAATTCCGTATCAGCTTGTTCAGGGTCGCCGATTTTAATTTTCTTCACCTGTTGTACCAGTTTGTCCACGACTTCATCGAAAATAGGTTGATGGACAATTAATCGTTTTATTGCATCACACATTTGGCCGCCATTCGTGAACCGGCCTTTAATAATTCGGGGTATCAATTTATGAATATCTACATCATCAAAAAGAATGCAGGGATTCGAGCCACCCATTTCTAGTACCGATTTAATAAACCGTTTTCCTGCAATCTCAAATAACTGTTTGCCTACTACTGAACTTCCTGTAAACCAAATCATTTCTACATTTTGCTCTGCTAATAGCTGGCCTACGCTTCCATCACCATAGACTTCCGAAAAGACACCTTGAGGTAAATCATTTAATCCCATCATCACTTCTTCTATTACTTTCCCAACTAAAGGGCATTCTTCAGAATGCTTAAAAACCACAGGATTACCGACGATAAGATTAGGAATAACACCCCATACAAAATTAAGAAAGGGAAAATTCCACGGTACAATCACGGCTGTTACGCCTCTTGGTTCATACACAATACGATGTAAGGCTTGCCCATTCTGATAAGTGATTTCATCTTGAATATAGTCAGCTCCATGATCAAGAAAATCTTGGAAGTAGTCAAAATCATCCGCAAAATCATTTCTGGCTTGCGTAATAGGTTTGCCCATTTCACGGGTAATTAATAAAGCTAATTCTTCTTCTCTTTGCTTAAAAGCAGCCAATAAAGGTCGTAATATCTCAATCCGTTTTTTAATTCCCAACGCTTTCCAAAGTGATTTCACCTCATGGGCGCGCTTTACTTTCTCTGCTATTTCTGCTGGGGTTGAAATAGGTACTTCCCCAACAATAGTATTATTAGCAGGATTAATAGAAATAAGTTTAGCATCACGGTATTCAGTCATTTAGAATACTTCTCCACTAATTTCTGCTTGAGATCCGAAAAATTCTTTTCTAATGCCACCGTATAATCTTGTTTTCCATGGGTTCGTAAAAACTCATCTATAGCGGCTATGGCGTGTTTACGTGTTTCATGAATTGTTTTTTGTTTTTGTACTAATTGCCCTTGTCGAAAAACAGGTTCTAATAAGTCAACATAACCATCTATATCATCTAATTTTTTAACTTGCTCAGGTGTATTTAACGGTACTGCTTCTGGTATATCGGATATACCTACTGAGAGATCATACATGACATCCATGACATATTGTTCATTGCAAAAGAAGCGTCTCACTTGATGTCTACCGGGATTAGAGATTTTAATTTTTTGCTCGGATAATTTGAGTTTATACTCCCATTCACCGTGTGCAGTGCGAAGCGCAGATAGTTTATAAACGCCATCTAACGCAGGTTGGTCATAAGCAGTAGCAAGATGGGTTCCTACACCCCATGCTGTAATTTTAGCACCTTTTTGTTTGAATGCTTCAATGACATACTCATCTAGCGAATTGCTAGCCAGTATCATGGTATTTTCAAAACCTGCTGCATCCAATAATTTTTTAGCTTGAATACTGAGCTCGGCCATGTCCCCCGAATCTAAACGAATACCCAATAGATCCGTACCTTCTGCACGCAATTTCTTTCCTACTTCAATCGCATGCTTTACTCCTTCAATACTGTCATAGGTATCCACCAGCAACACGCAATTATGCGGCATGACTTGAGCATAAGCTGTAAAAGCGGCTTCTTCTGTTGGGAAAGCAGTGACCCAACTGTGAGCATGTGTACCGCGAACAGGAATATCAAATAATTTTCCTGCTAACGTATTAGATGTCGCTACACAGCCACCGATATAAGCTGCGCGGCTAGCAGAAATTGCGCCATCTGGCCCTTGTGCTCGACGCATGCCGAATTCAATAACGGGATCACCTTGTGCAGCTGTACACACACGCGAGGCTTTGGTTGCGATTAAGGTTTGAAAATTGATAATTGTCAGTAGGGAAGTTTCTAACAACTGACATTGGAGAAGAGGACCTTGAATGCGTAACAAGGGTTCATGTGGAAAAACGACTGTTCCTTCAGGAATGGCATCGATATCACACGTAAATTTTAATTGCCGTAAGTAATCCAAAAATTCGGCGGGAAAAAAATTTCCATCCTGCTGGT
Organism: Gammaproteobacteria bacterium; assembly: GCA_021324335.1. GTDB lineage: Bacteria > Pseudomonadota > Gammaproteobacteria > DSM-16500 > DSM-16500 > Aquicella. Next base: position 14,334 of record JAJPJH010000038.1, on the reverse strand, counting down.
TTTTTAATGTAGCCAAATAAGCGAGATCATCTTCTTGAAACCGCCAGTTTTTTAAATAATCGATCACGCTGCCTAAACCGCAGCTTAACGCATAATTACCTTTAAAGGGATTTTTACGAAAAATGAGATGAAAAACAGACTCCTGTTCGTGCATGTTTAAACGCCAATAGCCATAAGCCATGGTGAGTTGATAAAAATCGGTTAAGAGGGGCGAATAGGTATAGGGTTTCATTTTTCTCTCATCATTCCCAATTAAGATAAGGCACATTATAATGGATGTTCTTTAATCTGCTAGAAAAAGGTTGTGTTATGCCCATTAAAGCGGTCTCTCAGAAAAGCATCAAAGCGATTTTTTACGTATTTTGTACGGTACAATTGTGCATTTTATTTGCAGGATGTTCGACTAGCCATCCTCCTGCAGAGCTATCGCAAGCCACTAATACAACTGAAAGTAATACCGATTTAGGCATGCGTTTCCTTGCTGGTGAGGGGGTTCCGCAAGATGATGAGCGCGCTTTTTATTATTTAAGCAAAGCGGCCCGCGAGGATGATCCGTTTGCTGAGAACGAGTTAGGTTATTTATATGCCGCTGGCAGAGGAGTATCTCGCGATTATGAAAAGGCATTTTATTATTATCAGCAAGCCGCCGAGCATGGCTTGGCCAGTGCACAATATAATCTCGGGTTGATGTATGCACGTGGCTTAGGAACCGCACCGAATAAAGCCTTAGCGTTAGAGTGGTTCCAAAAATCCGCTGAGCATGGATTCGAGCCAGCAAAAGTCGCTTTAACCCAATATCGGTCCTAACATGTCGGATAAACCTTTTCCGCGCAAACGATTTGGCCAGCATTTTTTATGCGATCAGGCTATTATTCAGCAAATTGTCGCTGCGCTTGCGCCTAAGCCGAGTGAACATTTAATTGAAATTGGTCCCGGTCAAGGCGCCTTGACATTACCCGTGTTAAAGCGAGCGCAGCATTTGGAAGTTGTCGAATTAGATCGGGATTTAATTCCTGAGTTAGAAGAGCGTACGGAACGTGCTGGAAAATTAACTGTCTATGCTGCCGATGCCCTCAGCTTTGATTTCAGTCGTCTCAAAACCGATCAGCGATTGCTGCGTATTTTTGGAAATCTGCCTTACAATATTTCTACACCATTGATTTTTCATTTATTGACCTTCGCACCATTTGTTTCGGATATGTTATTCATGTTGCAAAAAGAAGTAGCAGAACGCTTAGCTGCAGAGCCTAGTACAGCTGATTACGGACGCTTAAGTGTGATGGCGCAATATCATTGCTGCGTCGAATTATTATTTGATGTATCACCTAGCGCTTTTTTTCCACCGCCAAAAGTACAATCCAGCATCGTGCGTTTAGTTCCTTATCATGATAATCCCTATCGAGCAGATGATTATGCTTTATTGGAGGCGATCGTTAAGCAAGCTTTCAACCAGCGTCGCAAAACCTTGCGTAATAGTTTGAAACATATGGTTGAAGATAAAACCTGGGAAGCGATACAACTTCATTCCGATTTACGTCCTGAGAACTTATCAGTACGCGATTTTGTCGCACTTAGCAATGCCGTGAGGAAAGCATGACCACCTATGCTATCGGGGATGTACAAGGTTGTTTTGCTGATTTACAACACTTACTTGCCTACATTGAATTTGATCCCACGCGCGATACACTTTGGTTTACAGGTGATTTAGTTAATCGCGGCCCACAATCATTAGAAGTACTGCGGTTTGTGAAGGCGCTAGGTGACAAGCATAAAGTTGTGTTAGGCAATCATGATTTGCATTTAATTGCAGTAGCCTATGGGTTTCGTTCTTTACACCGTTCAGATACGTTAGCAAATGTTTTAGCAGCACCCGACCGACAAGAATTAATTGATTGGCTGCGCTCACGGCCTTTATTACATGAGGATAAAGAGCAAGGCTTTGTCATGACCCATGCCGGTTTAGCACCTTGCTGGTCATTACATCAAGCTCGCTTCTTAGCGAAAGAAGTGGAGGAAGTATTAAGCAGTTCGACGCCTGAATTTTTTCTGCAGCACTTGTACGGTAACCAACCCGATCGTTGGGATGATCATCTAACCGGTATGGATCGTTTGCGCTGTATTATTAATTTTTTCACTCGCATGCGTTTTTGTTACGCGGACGGCCGCTTGGATTTAAGCTATAAAGGAGAAATCGCGGATAAGCCGCAAGAGTTAATTCCATGGTTTGATGTAAAAGACCGCGCCAATGCCAATGTCAAAATTATTTTCGGCCATTGGGCAGCATTAAATGGAAAAACAGATGTGCCGAATGTGTATCCGCTTGATACCGGCTGTGTATGGGGAAATAGTTTGACGGCGATGCGATTAGAAGATGAAAAGCGGTTTATGGTGAAATGCAGCAGTAATCATTAGCCTTCAATGCGGCTAAGATAAATTCGGCTGATTTGATCTTCTGGGCAAATCTCTAGGCATTGAGTAAATAATTTTTTTGCCATCAGACGATGGTGTTCTGCATAATAAGTTCTCGCCTGCTGAAATAAATCTAAAATGGCAAGTTTTTTCTTTTTTAGAGCTTCTGGAAATGCATCCAGTACCTCGAATAGTTCTAAGGGTTCTTGCCTGCCTTTAACTGTTGCCATATCAATATTACGTAGGCAAAAATGCGATGGTTCACGCAAACTATTAGCTGTCGCCTGGGTAATAAGAAGCGGTGATTTATAGACCTTGGTCAAATTTTCAATGTGGGAGGCGACATTCACCGTATCGCCAATAGCGGTGGTTTCCATATGATGTTTTACCCCGACTGTCCCAATCATGACTGGCCCGGTGTGAACGCTAATGCCAACTTGATACGGCAATAAATCATCTTGGTGGCGTTTGGTTATAATACATTGTTGGATTTCGATCGCAGCCCTGACGGCATCATCAGGGTTAGAGAATAACGCCATCACGGCATCGCCTACAAATTTATCAATAAAACCATTATATTTTTTAATAAAAGGGGAGATATCATGTAAAAACCGATTAATAAATTCGAAAATCTCTGTTAGCGGTAATGATTCTGCAATCAGGGTAAAGGAATGAACATCCGCAAACATGACGCTTAAAGTGCGTTCTGCACATTGGCCTAATTCAATATAGTCTTTTTCTAAGGTTAATAATTTAAGAAATTCAGCCGGTACAAATTTGTTAAATACTTCTATCTTTCTCTTTAACATTTTGTTGGTAGCTTCCAATTCTTCTCGAATTGCTTGTAATTCGGTATTTTGTTTTTCCAACGTTTTGCTCTGAAAATAGCTATGGACGGCTTCTTTTGCTGTCAGGGTTAAATCTTCTACTTCCCATGGTTTAGATAAATAACGATAAAGACGGCCCTTATTGAGGGCATTTCCTACTGCTTCAGCGCTTGCTTGTCCAGTTAACATAACAGTGAGCGTACGCGGTGATATAGTATGGATATGAGCAAGTAATTCATCGCCTTTCATTCCTACCATGACTTGATCGGCAATGACGAGCGGTATATCAACGTCCTCATTAACTAATTCCTTTACTATTTCGAGCGATAATTCTCCATTATCAACAGTTTCTATATAATAATCCTCTTCAAATATGCGTTTTAGCTGTTCTTTCAAACTGACAAGAACTATCTTTTCATCGTCAATACATAAAATAGTTGGTTTTTTCATACCTTTTCCAGCGCTGACTGAATTGTTTCTACTAATTTTTCCTCGTCCCAGGGTTTATTAATAAGAGCAAATAAGCTAGCATTTTTCTTGGCATTCTCAATTGCCTTTTCATCAGCATGTCCTGTTAATAGCACAGTTATGACTTTTGGATATTTTTGATGGATTTTAATCAATAATTCATCGCCTTTCGTTTCTGGCATTAACCAATCGGAGACAATAATAATAATTTCAACGCCTTCTGCTGTTAATTCGTCAACAAGTTGCAATGTATCGGGAGCATTGTCTATTGTTTCATATAAATATTGATCCTTAAAATTATTTTTTAATTGCTCTTTTAGACTAGACAACACCATGGGTTCATCATCAACACAAATGATCGCCTTTTTTTTCATAACAGGGTTTCTCCATTAGCCAAATTTTAACTCATCGGTAATGAGACAGTAAATGTAGTTTTGCCTGGAACACTCTCTACTTCTATTTTACCATTATGTTTTTCTATGATTTTTTGAACAATATTCAATCCTAACCCACTGCCTTCTCCACGAGGTTTAGTAGTGAAAAAAGGTTCAAAGATACGGTCTTTAATATCAGCAGGTATCCCTTCTCCTGAATCAGTAACTTTAACAATGATTTGCTCATTTTGCTGATAAACATCAAGGGTTAAGGTTCCTCGATTTTTCATCGCATAGATAGAATTTTGAATGAGGTTAGTCCATACCTGATTTAATTCATCAGGATAGCAAAGAATATCAGGGATTTTTTGGTAATTTTTAACGACATTAATGCCTTGCTTCAATTGGTTATGATAAAGGGTAAGTACTATTTCTATGCTTTCTTGTATGTTTTCCTTAACTTTATTAAGCGCATGCTCAAAATGAACATAGTTTTTAAGTGCAAAAATAATTTTGGAAGCGCGTTTTACTCCTTCCGCAATATTCAAAGAGTTTTTGTGTAGTGAAGAAAAACTATTAACTAATTCCAGGATGGCTAAATTATCTTTACTCTGAAATAAAGATAAAAATGGTTCGATATTGTTAGTAATACCCATATCAATTAAAAAATCTGCTATTTCCTCAGGGGATGTTATATTTTCTTTCTTTAGATGTTCGATCAATGCTTTTTTGTGTTCCCGTTCTTCTTGGGAAGATAAGCGTGGATGGCTTTGCAAGGTGCGTTGTAATAAAGCAGAAAAATCCTTGAAATGGTCAGCAAGTATTTTCTGAACTTTTTCTGTCGGAAATTTATTTTTTACTTCTAGTAGTGAATTATTAATATTGGAGCTGGAAGCATTAATGGCTCCGAGTGGTGTGTTAAGTTCGTGGGCAATACCTGCTACCAAGTTACCAAGTGCAGCCATTTTTTCCGTTTCTATCAATTGATCTTTTGCTAATGATAATGAGGATAAGGCGTTCTTTAATTCTTCTGTCCTTTCATTGACGCGTTTTTCTAGTTCTTCATTGATATGTAACATTCTCTGATTTGCTTCGAGCAGTTTCAAGCGCGATTGTTTTAATCCTTCTACGGCATGCAGGATTTCTTTTTGAAGGAGATTAAAGCTTTCTCCCATTCTACCAATTTCATCATGAGAGCGGACTGGAATAAGTTCTAGCTGAATATCTTCAGCTACACTGCGAGTTAAATCGCCCTGTCCCATCGCGACGAGTGCCTTCGAAAAATCTTTTAAAGCACCTTTAACTAAGCGATTTGCTGCACTGGATACCTCATCCGCTGCATTCGCAATGGCGCCAGGTAGTGTAAATCCAATAGTCAATGTTAATAAAGCAACGACAACGAAGATGTCTTCCAGAACGACAATAAGCCATGCGTTTGAAGGGCCAATAGAATTAACAGCGATAAGATAGCCGATCGCATCTAAGACCAATACGCTCAGCATGGTGCCCGCTAATTTTACATGAAGGGAATTTGGTAAGAGAGATAAATAGGATTGCTGCCGATCAGATAATTTTCGCCAAAAATAAAATATCAACCCGGTAAAAGCAAAACCAATGCCGGCAATCATGGAGGGTAAACCAAATTGTTCGAAGCCAAATATGGTAGTGATAATCCAACAAATAGCAGCAATTAACCCTAACATAATGGTGCCGCGAGGAGCGCGATATAAACGGGGTAAGTTAGGAGAATGACGACGCAATAAGAAGACACCGACACTCGCAAATACGAGGCAAAGTATATATTCAAAACTCACCGCAGCTAAAAACCAACTAGGCGCATTAATCCAGATAATGATAATGGCCCCCATGCTGGTAATAAGTGTTGATACCCAAGGCACATTGGCTTTTGTACTCCAGCCAAAAAATCGGGGCATTAAGCCATCATCTGCAAGCTGAGCTAAGGTACGCGGACAATTAGTTAAGGCCACAAAACAAGGAATGATTGCGTTGGACATTAAAAATAAGATGGTGGCTACGTTTTCTAATCGACCGAAGAGAGGTGCATACGTAGGGTCGAGAGGCAGTACGGCATCTGTAAGTACCTTAGCACCTATCGTTCCTAACCAGACACTCGGTAAAAGGATGTAAAATAACGCCGTTAGGATTGCCCCAAAATACATTGCCCTTGGTGCTACCCGAGCAGGATCTTTGGTTTCTGCTATATAAGCCAGTGTTGTTTCATAAGCAGGTATCGAGTAAGCGATAAAATACAGTCCCGCCATCAGGCTGGTGAATTGACCAAATGCTCCTCCAAACGTCGTCTTTAATTGCAAATTATATACTTGTGACCAATCGACGTGCCCGGAAAAGATAGGCACAAATGCTCCGAGTATGGCCAATAAAATACTTATTGCACTAAAAGGAATCACCATGCGCGAAACCCATTTCATTCCTAGGAAATTAATGAAAGTGAAAAGAACAATGATGGATGTGGCCATCGTCGGAACAGAAAATGGCAAAGTGGGCCATAATTGATTAATAATCGTCGCTTCCAGAGTGGCTGCAAAACTGGATCCTTCAAACCATCCCCACCAGTAGAAGGTGCCAGCAAGACAGCCGATCACCGGGCTATAAGGGCGAAAAGCATCGGTGAGAACAGCGGCAATACCACCGTTTTTATTGGGGTACATGAGAGCTAATTCTATATAGCCCGGGACAGCCATGGCGCTTAATAAGACGCCTAGAACAAAGAGAAAGAGGGTTGAAGTGCCTTGAGCGGCGATACCCACGGGTAAGGTAAAAAACAGTGGGCAACAGCCGGTTATTGCGATGGCATATAATCCGTAGGCTCCAATGGTGCGCTTTTTATTATCTTGGCTAGTATTCATCCTTGAACCTCATCATAATAAATCCCAGATTTGACCCATCCCTTTGATGTATTCTTCATCTTAACATAATGAAAAACGCTTTTGATTGAGCTGCTACAAATCCATTGTTTTATATGGAATATTATTTTTAAACATTCATCAACTCATACGTTCTAATATCACAAAGCTATACGCATATAAATTCTTCTCATCCGCTTCATGCTGCTCAGATTTTATTTCGCGCCATTCCTTCCTATTTAATTCTGGGAAATACGCATCGCCATCAAACGTATGGTGGATAATTGTCAAATAAATTCGCTGAATAGCAGACAATGTTTGGTGATAAATCTCCGCACCGCCAATAATAAATATTTCTTCTGTTTCTCCTATTTGTAGCATCGCTTCTGCCAGTGAGCGCACCACAATACAACCGGGCGCATCAAATCCTTTTTGCCGAGTCATAATGATATTCGTTCGATTAGGTAAGGGTTTTCCAATAGATTCGTAGGTTTTGCGTCCCATAATAATAGGGTGGCCAGTCGTAATAGTTTTAAAATGTTTGAGATCGGCAGGGAGATGCCAGGGCAATTGATTATTTTTCCCAATGACCCTGTTTTCTGACATGGCAAGAATAGCAGAGAGACGTGGGGAATTTGTTTTACTCATTTCCGGTACCTTTTTTTGGCTTCATGGAGATAGGTTAAATCCTCTAATTCTACGCCTTTTTCATCGGGGTCACATAAAATATCTAACCAATTGACTTGATCAATATTCTCAGTCGTAATTTTTCTTTTATTATGCAGGGTGATACTCGGGCTACGGTAAGAAATACGTGACTCCCAAAGTACCTGAGGTTTAAAGGAAGGTAAAAAAGGATAGGAGGGAATATTTTTCAATAAACTTTCAAGTTCCTGCTCTCCTTTTTCATTATAGTCCATAATCAGTGCGGCATTATTCTTATCCTGAAAGAAAGTAGGTAACCACCTTAACAACTTAATAATCAAGGTAGCCTTCTTTATATTTTGAGAGGCGCAGGCTTTTTGAAAAGCCAGATTTGCTTCGTGAGCGTGGTGTGCTATTTCTTCTTCTGTTATTTTCTCTTTCATTAAAATTTTTTCTTGGTACCATTCAGCATGTTGAGAATAGCCTATCTGCTGGAAGCAAGACGCTAACCATTCAAACTCCATGGCGTCATATCCCTTCAAATCAGCGAGCCATCCTAGCCATAGATAATTATCTTTTATCAATTGATCAAATTCTAAAAGGAGGGGAACAGCAATTCCATAAAAAAAACCTATATTTATCATTTCTTGATAGCTATCAACAGTTAGTTGTAGTTCTTGATTCGTCGCATCTTGGTAATCCACTATTGTTATAAGATGACTGGTGATATATTTTACGGTGTAATAATCACTGAGCGCTTTTCTATAGTGTTTATTTTCTAAATAATAATCAGCTCGCAATTTAGATATATACATTAGGCGAGTAAAATACGTAGCTTGCTCCTGATGCAGCGGAAGTGCGTGCTTAATTTTATCAATCACTTCATTTAAATAACTTATATTTTTATCATTTCTTTTATGAAAATATAAGGGGCTATTCAAGCCAAAATCTTCCTCCATTGTACTAATAATATGACCGATGATGCGGTGTTTTTCGGTCGGAAATAATGATCCTTTCTGTTGGGAGGCATACTCTAAGAGGTGCCATATTGTTTCTTCTATCACGTATTTTGTTTCTTTTTTAAATGCTGCATAGAGAAAAGGAGCCTGTTCGTCGTTAAAAGATCCATCATCTTGCCAGATAAAGCCGCCAAAGTTTTCGGTGCTGTAAGTAATATTAGAATAAAAATTTTTTTGGATATATTGAGAAAAGGGGGCATTTCGCTTATAGCTATAGCCTATATAGAGAAGAGCACCCTCTGGATGTAGCAAATAAGCAATATTTTTTAGCAATTGCACTATGTCGAGGCGATCAGATAGATATTGGCAATAGATGACATCAAATTGGTGATGATAAGAAGCATATTTTAACTCCATTTCTACCTCGCTTAATTGGGCGAAATCCTCCAACCAATCCGGAGAAGCAAAGGGGTCAATATCAATCGTAGTATAAATAGTTGGATCAAAGTCTTGATAGAAGGCAGAATAGCATCCGCCTGTACCGATAATTGCACATTTCATTCTCCCTTACTCCTCCATTAGTAACAGTATTATGATTAATTTTTATTCATTAGCTGTTTAATCAGATGACGAGACAATCTGATTTCGTTACTATTAGGAACTTTACGCTGGTACAACATATGAAACAACAAGCCCTGCCCACTTATACAAAACTTGATCAAGCCTTAGCCAAGACGAGCTTGAAACTACACCCTTCACAAGTCCATGGTTTGATCTGCGGTATTCTAAGTGGCAATCCCCGTTGCTCCTCAGCATGGGAAGAGCTGATTGGAGGGGGTCATAAAGGATCGGCTAAGATACATAAGCTATTGCAAGGAATCTATGAGGTGAGTGCAAAACAATTGGATGATTTCCTATTCGAGTTCCAATTGCTGCTTCCCCCCGATTCCGAAGACTTACCCCACCGCGCCGAAGCCCTTACCTTATGGTGTCAAGGCTATTTAACGGGCTTAAAAATGGTCGAAGTCCCTATTGTGGATCGTGAACCGAGTGAAATGACCGAAGCCATTAATGACATTATTGAAGTAGCAAAAATGAATTACGAAAATGTCGCTGCTAACGAAGAAGATGAAGTAGCCTATGTCGAATTGGTTGAATATGTACGCATGGCTGTTATCCTGATTTATCAGGATTTACGTGAGCAAGATGCTGCGAAAAAAAGCCAACATTCTTCCACTCATCTCCATTAGTATTAAAAAGGGAAAGCAGTAATGATCACTATGAATGAATATGCCAGCCGCCGAAAAGCATTAATGCAAAAGATTGGTCCTAGCGGTATGGTCATTCTCCCCGCTGCCCCACAATTGTTTCGTAACGGGGAGACTGAACATGCTTATCGCCAAAATAGCGATTTTTATTATTTGACGGGATTTAACGAGCCTGATGCGGTAATGATATTACTGCCAGGTAGAAAAGAGGGCGAATATATTTTATTCAATCGTCCTCGTGATCGTGACCATGAAATTTGGAATGGTCGGCGCGCTGGGCAAGAAGGTGCATGTAAGGAATTTTTAGCAGACCAGGCTTTTCCTATCACTGAGCTTGAGCGGCTGTTACCTGACTTAATCATGGGCAGAGAGGCTATCCATTATCCGCTCGGTTTAAATAAAGAATTCGATGAAGTGCTCTTTCGCATTATCAATCAACTACGCGCTAAAATTCGCAGTGGCGCACAAGCACCGCTCACGTTTGCTGATATCACCCCGACGCTTCATGAAATGCGCTTGTTCAAAAGTCCTGCTGAAATTGCGACGATACAGAAAGCCATTGATATCACAGAAAAAGCCCACCTGCGTGCGATACGAGCTTGTCGGCCAGGGATGTATGAATATGAACTTGAAGCGGAATTGATGTATGAATTTGTAAGACACGGCGCACGTTTTCCAGCCTATGGCTCTATTATTGGTACCGGTGCGAATGCCTGTGTCTTGCATTATGTCACCAACAATCAGCGGATCCAGGATGGGGAATTAGTCTTAATTGATGCGGGTGCGGAATATCAAAATTATGCTGCTGATATTACCCGTACTTTTCCAGCCAATGGCCATTTTTCGGGAGAACAGCGAGCGATTTATGAATTAGTCTTAGCTGCTCAATTAGCAGCTATCGCTGCGCTCAAACCCGGTATCTCATGGACGATCGCGCAAGATATTATTGTCAAGATCATGACCCAAGGATTAATCGATCTCGGCCTATTAAAAGGCCGTCTCGATGATCTGATTGCAAGCCATGCTTACACGCCTTTTTATATGCATCGCTCTGGCCACTGGTTAGGGCTGGATGTGCATGATGTAGGTCGTTATAAAGTGGGCGACAACTGGCGGCTATTGCAACCCGGTCATCTTTTTACGGTGGAACCAGGTATTTATATTTCTGCTGATTTGCCAGTTGACCCACGCTGGCATAATATCGGTGTGCGCATTGAAGATAATGTGTTGATTACGGAAAAAGGTTGTGAGGTTTTAAGTCATCGTATTCCCAAAACCGTAGCAGACATTCAAGCATTGATGGCCAAGTAAGGTGATGCATGCATTACGATCTCATCATTGTTGGCGGCGGGTTAGTCGGCGCAGGGCTGGCAGCAGCACTGCCTGATAAGCGCATTGCCCTCATTGATGCCAAATTACCGAGTCAAGATGATCCACGATTATTTGCCTTGAATTATGGCAGCTGTCAATTTTTGCAGCATCTTGGTCTTTGGCCTATGCTGGCGGCGCATGCAGCTCCGATTCATCAAGTCCATGTTTCTTATCAAGGGCGATTTGGCGCAGTTCGTTTGACACGTGAGGATGCTCATCTGCCCACCCTAGGCCATGTCATTCCTGCTCGCTTTATTGAAGCAGCATTGCATGACAAGCTGGCCTCATCTATCCATATCACCTTGTATCGGCCAGCAAAACTCATCTCACTTCACCAACAAGAAGGGAGGGTGACGCTTACACTCGATACCGCTATTGGTCAAAAGATACTTCACGCTCCGCTTGTAATTGGTGCAGATGGCACGGAATCGACAGTGCGTTCGCAATTAAATATCCCTATCACTGTCGTCGATTATCATCAAAGTGCTATCGTCACTCGCACTACCTTAAAGCGATCGCATCATCACATCGCGTATGAGCGTTTTGTCGATAACGGCGCGATTGCTATGCTGCCATTAGTTGGCAATGAATGCGCTACGATCTGGACAGCGGAGAAGAAAGTCATTGCTCACCTGATGTCGCTTTCTGATGATGATTTCCTGCAAGCATTGCAAAAAGAATTTGGTTATCGCTTAGGACGCTTGGAACGCTGTCAAGTGCGCCATCAATTTCCATTGCGCATGGTGAGAGCGGAAAGATCCATCGCTGACAGTGTTATCTTATTAGGTAACGCTTTACATACGCTCCATCCTATCGCTGCACAAGGATTTAATCTGGCCGTGTATGAGGTCGCCACTCTCATCGACAGCATGAAGGAAAAAGTGGATTTACAACAAGCTTTGTTACAAACTCAAAAACAGCAAGCAAAAAGTATTGGTTTATCTCACCGCCTCTCACAGCTGTTTTCTCGTCATTCTTTATTAGCAGGTTTTATCCCCTTCGGCATGGTGGGTTTAGATCTCATGCCTACGCTTAAAACAAAATGTCTGCAAGAAATGATGGGTCGATCAGGACGTGTACCCTCTTTATTATTGAGCGCAAACGAATGAAAAAATTTTCTCACGATGACATGGAAAAAGAACTGATTGCGATTACTAATCAGTTAGTAGCAGAGTTAGGTGGCTCCCGCAGGGAAATTAAGCTGACGATGTCTCTACAGCGATTAGGCATAGACAGTTTGGCGCGTGCTGAATTATTTCTTCGCCTGGAAAGAAAATTTGATATTACTATTCCCGATCGCATCATTGCTTCTGCAGAAACTTTGCAAGAAATTATCGATTATATACAGCAAGCGAATCCCCGAGTTATTCCCCTGCAGCATAATGTTATCAAAGAACATGGTCAGTATTCATCGGTAGATCCTACGCAAGCACATACCTTGATTGATATTTTGTTACTTTACGGCGAAAAATCGCCCGATAAAGCGCATATTTATTTTCAAAATGAAGCGGGTGGCGAAGATATCATTACTTACGAGCAGTTACTGCAGTCTTCTTTACGCGTAGCGCAAGGATTAAAGCAGCGGGGTTTACGAGAGGGTGAAACCGTTGCCATTATGCTGCCGACCCACCCCAGTTTTTTCTCTACTTTTTTTGGTATCTTGCTAGCAGGTGGTATTCCTGTTCCCATTTATCCACCGTTCCGTGCTCACATGCTAGAAGCATATGCCCAATTAGAATCGCGTATTTTACAAAATGCAGAAGTGCGGATGTTAGTGACGTTTGAACAAGCAGAAAAATTAAGCCATTTGTTGAAAGCATTTGTCCCTAGCCTTAAAGAAGTGATAACGCATGAGGAACTAATAGCTCCCCTGCCACTTGCTTCCTCTTCTATTTTCAAAGCGCGATCTGATCATGCTGCTTTTATCCAATATACTTCTGGCAGTACAGCGGCTCCGAAAGGCGTGTTGTTATCCCACTATAATTTACTTTCCAATATTCGCGCCTATGGTAAAGCAGTTGCAGTCACCCCCGATTCTGTCGCAGTGAGCTGGTTACCGCTTTATCATGACATGGGATTAATCGGGATGTGGCTAGGCAGTCTCTATTACGGCATTCCCTTAATCGTAATGACGCCATTTTCCTTTTTAACTCGGCCTGAACGATGGCTCTGGGCGATTCATCATCATCGCGGTACCCATTCAGGCGCACCTAATTTTGCTTATGAACTCTGTGTACGTAAAATTGAACCTGCGATGATAGAAGGATTGGATTTAAGTTCCTGGGGTATGGCTGCGAATGGGGCAGAAAAAGTTTATCCTGCTACGTTGGAAGCTTTCGCGAAAAAATTTGCCCCTTACGGGTTTAAGCGTAGTGCCTTAATGCCTGTTTACGGATTAGCTGAATCGACGGTGGGTTTGGCTATTCCTCCTCTGGGACGAGAATTTCGTATTGATACAGTTGATAGAAAGAAATTTGAAGAAGAACGACTAGCAGAACCTTCCCATAGTAAAAATACCCTGGAATTTGCTGCTTGCGGTAAACCGCTTGAAAATCATGAAATTCGAATTGTCGATGAGAAAGATCAAGTGTTACCGGAGCGCCATGTGGGTAATTTACACTTTCGGGGTCCTTCCAGCATGCAAGGATATTACAATAATCCACAAGCCACGCAAGCCGTCTTCCATGATGGTTGGATTGATTCGGGGGATTTGGCTTATCTTGCTGATGGCGAAGTATTTATTACAGGGCGTCGCAAAGATTTAATCATTAAAGCAGGCCGCAATCTTTATCCGGCTGAAATAGAAGAATTGGTTGGTAATGTAGAAGGCATACGGCAAGGTTGTGTCGCTGCATTTGGTGCGGTAGATCAAGATCGCAATACGGAGCAATTAATCGTTGTCGCTGAAACACGCGAGAAAAATCCAGGGCAGCGAGAAGAGATCATAGAAAAAATTAAACAGGCTATTTCAACGCCCTTAGATATTGTTCCTGATCAAATTCTCTTAGTTGCTCCCCATGTTGTCCCCAAAACCTCCAGCGGCAAATTGCAACGAGCCGCTTGTAAGACGATGTATCTTGAAGGACGGTTAGGTAAAAAACCTGCTCCCCCCTGGCTGCAAGTCATCA
>JAJPJH010000063.1 GCA_021324335.1 Gammaproteobacteria bacterium | reverse complement strand
CCCCTTTTTTCATCAGGGCTTGAATAAGAGAGTGGACAATGGGTAAGTGGCCATATTTAATAGCGATAAGTAATGGCGTGTCTTGAATAAGATTATACATTTTAATTTCTGCATCATTCTCGATTAATAATTCAACCACTTCCAACGTGCCTTTTTGCGCAGCTAAATGTAAGGGCGTATTTTTGAAAGAATCGACAGCATTCACATTCGCTCCTTGGTGGATAAGATGCTTAACAATTTCATGATAGCCATTCTGTGCAGCTAAATGTAAGGGCGATAAACCAAGGTGGAGAGGGGCTAAGTCATAATGAGTGACTTTATTGGCTTCTTCTGGAAGTAGTGTAAGCGCTTTTACTTCTTCTAATTGCCCGCAGGTACAAGCCCAATGCAATAAACAGCGACCAGAAACGTCTTTAATATCAAAAATATTTTCCTTTTTGGTGGAAGCCACTTCAAGATAAACTTCTTTAATTTTCTTCCATATATCGTGGAGTATGTCATTTTTACCTAAATAAAATAGCCACTCAATGAAATTCATCCGTATCCCTTCTAAAGGAATCGGTTGAATAAGAATATAAGTATTGATTAGATAAGGTAATTTATAACCCGCTTGGTAATTTATTTTTGCCAGAAAGTCGTTTTTAATGTTGGCCCAATTACCATCTAAAATACTAAAAACGGCTTTCTGAGTGGTCATTAACACATCAATGAGATTATTATTGTATTCTCGAATGGAATGTTCTAATTCCAGATGCCTTACGCGTGCGATTTCATCCCACGACTGCTGCCAGGCTGAAACAAATGTATCATGATAATTAATATTTGGAATTTTATTGCGTTTTAACTTAAATCCCTTAATAGGAAAATATTTCTCAAATAACTGTTTCCAACTGTCGTTGGGTAAGGTCAAGTCTCTCCAGTTTTTATTAAGCTGTGCCAGCATTAAATTAGTGCGTAGATCAGTGAAACTCAGCAAATAAAGTTTAAGATCCGTGGATAAAGATCCTAATGTAGGCAATTTTTTTGAAACAATGGAATGAGATTGCATATATTTATTTCCTTTTAAATAAAAATGTTAATTAAATTATTTTTAGACATCGTAAAAATTTTCTTATTAAAATTTGATAGTAAGAACGCTTGACAGAAAGATAGAGGTCAATAATTCGTCCTGACAAACGAAGAGAGGGATAGATTTGTATTCCAGAGACAATATCGATAATAACTTCAAACGGTGCTCGAACATAATTTGCAATGCCTTCTAATGTATATTCACCTGTTGCAATGATTTCGTGAATTAGTTGTTTGATAAGCCGCCCATCTATCATGTCATTTTCTTTTCGATTGAAATGAGATAATGATGGGCTGTTATTTTTTTGGCAGAATTGCCGTTGCAGACTTTGATATAAACGGTACCAAATATAGACTTTGAGTGATGTTTGATCAGATTCTGGGAAGGATGGATTCGTATGCCGTGAAACTCTTCTTCTAGAGAGAGGACGAAAGGGTAGTCGAAGTCGTTTCCTGCGCATATTAAATATCCTTATAGTGGTTAAAAACGTATCTTATCTCACCATATGATAAGGAATTTAAAAACCACATAATTTTTTGAAGTTTTTTATCGCAAGAAAATAAGGGATAAAAAATGGGGTAAAAAAACTAACTATGAAAAAGAGATTATGTTTTGAGCATTATCAAGTATGGAAACAAGTTGATCGTAAGAAGTCGAAGTGAAAATACAAGCAGCTATTCTTCCCATAAAATTACAAAGTGGTGGTATTTTTTGTCCTGGTTTAATAATAGGAGTGAATTCTTGGAATCCAGGCATAGCTTGTAATTCAGTTATTCCATAAATATTAGAATACGTATTTTTATTATTCAATGCAAAAAAACGGATACCAGCATATTGTTTGGGTAAAATCGAATCACAGTGGATCGATTGCCCTAAATAAGATCGAAGCATGATTTGATATAAATTAATGCCAGATGATAATAAAATTAAATCACAAATTCTATCACCTGCAAGCCGTCCTGCCATTTCTATTAAGATAGGACCTTGTTGATCTATTTTTAGTTCGCAATGAAATATACCTACAGAAATATCAAATGCTTTTATCACAGCATGGACATAAGCTTGAATAGCCATACGAGCGGGGTCATGAATATTAGCTGGTACAATATGACCCATTTCTACAAAATAAGGTTCTGGCGAGAGAATTTTTTTTGTGATAGAAATAATATGAGCCCCATGTGAATCAACATAGCCTTCGACGCTAAATTCTTCCCCTTGAATATATTCCTCAATAAGGGCAATGTTGCCTATCCCTTGTCCTAGTTCCGACCAGGTATCCATGCACATTAAGTGATACGCAGTTAGAAGCTCATCGATATTATTTGCGCGTGAAACGTGGACACTTCCAGCAGAAGCAATGGGTTTAATAACGCAAGGAAAGGAGACATTTTCTATCGCCTTTAAAATATCTTCATTCGAAGCAATAACAGCATAACGTGGGCAGCGTAGGTTATGGTTGCTCAAACACTCACGCATATCACTTTTAACACGTAAATATTTCGCTTGCTGTGGGGAGATGCCTGGTAGCCCCATGTTATTACTTAATTTTGCAGCAATAGGTACATGATACTCGGATCCTGGAATGATGGCAGAAAGGGGATAGGTGCGATTAATTGTGTTGGTTGTTTCTTGTAATAAGGCCATATCATAGGTATCAAGAAAAAATAATTGATCAATATCCTTCCGATAATAATCAGGAATTATCCTTTCATCTTGATTAGCACTAAAAACAATCACATATAAACCCATCGTCTTTGCGGTTGGAATGAGCTTTAATCCTGCTGAAGAAGGTTCGACGATAAGAATATTACTCATGACATTTCCCTGTATTTTGATGGGAAATCCGAATACATCCGCGAATGAAAGCACCTGACTCTGCAAATTCCCGGCCTTTGTATTGATTTAGGCTGTGGAGGAGAGCGGGATCACCTTGGATCATTTCGTGCGTGGATTTAATTTCGCCATGACGATCATTTTTATTATGATAAAAATCAAAATTAATATGGGTTGCTAATTTTCCAAGCACTGTATCTTCAATTTTCAACCGGCCACGTCTTACTTCATCGAGAAAAACAGTCAAGATATATTTCAGCTCACTGAGATTGTGTAGTGTACTAGAAATTTTTCTCGATTTAGGCGAAAAAGCTAATGTTGTTGGCAATGATAGGGAATAATACACAGGATTTTTGGCATCAAAGAAAGAAAAATGCATAGGGTGCATCATCGTGGGGGCATATTTTCTCAATCCATAACATTCTAAATACACTGTTTGTAATGTGCTGAGTGGCAGCAGATCCTCATTCGTCGCAATGCCAAAGCCAATCCCTGTACCGAGCCCAACCATTAAAAGATGTCTTAAAGTATCCGATAAGTAAGGATTGGGTTTTAAATTGCGATTAGCTTGTGCGCACGAAACAGCAAATTCATAAAACATTTGATTACGTTCATAAGCACAAGAATCCCATACATTTTGTAATAAGATTAAATAAAGAGATTGCCATGCGCTGTCTGTTTTTATTTTTTCCATCCATTTTCCAGAAAAGAATACTATTTCTGTCATCCAATTACATTTGACTTCAGGATGATTAGTAATGGATTTGAAAATTTCCCATTGATCTAAAAGATTTTTAGGTGGTGCTTGTCGAATATTCAGATCTCGTTTCAAATTTTTATGCAAGGAGAGATCACTGATATTGGGTAACATAAAAGCACATCTCGCCCCAGCCGTAATGCTAAATATTTTTACAGGATGAAAAGTGGGAACAGCTTCAAGCTGTTTCCATAAGGCAATGATAGAGCCGGGTCGCGTAATTAAAATGGGTAAAATACGGTCTTTCGTGTTAATAAAAAGCTCATAAGAATTTTGGAGCACGATGCCAGATGGTATGCCGTGACCTGCATATTCAAAATCTGCTTTGATTTGTTTGCTAATACTGGCATCGGTAATAGGCACTAGCGTGCCGTTTGCAAGGGGAAGGTGAAAGATGCCATTTTCAACAATCACACTGCCGTAAGGATAAGAAGCTTTGTAGAGGGCAAAATCATCACCAGGATTCAAAGCATCTACCGTTTTGGCAAGCGTGGGGTTAATTTCCTGTACTTTATGATGAATGTCCTTCCATGTAATTTTTTTTATACTTGCTTTTTCCATACGTTAGTTCCTTAAGCTAAGACACATTGTTTTTAAATTATTTAAGTTTTTTAACTTATTTAATTGTTCAACTGTTCAATCATGCTTTTCGGAATCGCTTGGTTGGTACCTTTTCCAGCACCAACAAATAAAATAACACTTTCTGTATTGACATCAATATTCAGGAAATCTTCGACTTGCGTGTCGTGAAATGCTCCCGTCATCCATGTTTGCATACCTAATGCCGTGGAGCAAAGTAAAAATGTTTGGGAGACATGGCCAATATCTAATAACATGGCACGATAAGCCCGTGAGTGTTTATATTTCCACCACAATTTTTCAAATCGTGAGGTAATATAAATACCAAAAGCCATGCCTTCAGAAAAGAATTGTTGGTAATTCATCTCGACCACTTTTTCTTCAAAATCGCCAGGCTTTAATAAGGTCAATTGATGATCCTGTAGTCGATAGTGATAAAGCCCTTTTTGAAGACCGGTGATGCGATAGGCTACGATATAAGCTTCTTCTGAATGTAAGCCACCACTAGCAGGGCTGGCGGTGCGGATACCGGTTGGGATTAAGTCCTGTTGATCAAGTTCATGCCACTGGCCATGAATTAAACCAAAACTCGCATAGAGTAAAGAACTTAATTCTTCTAAGGTAATGCTTTGGGCATTAAATACTCGGCACGTTTTTCGATTTTTTAAGACAGAAAAAAAGGGTAATTTTTCTAAGAGGGAAATATCGGGTGGAGGAAGTGCAATAACCTCGCCTTCTCTCTCGTGGAAAAGCGTAGGCATGTCCTCTTTGATGGCAACACAATGATTGATGTAATTTTTAGCAAAAAGCTCCGGACTTAAGTCCGCTAATCGCGTACCGACATTTTGTGTGCCAATGTGAAATATTTTAGACAAAATATCCCATCCCCATGGCTGGGATGGAACACATGTTTCACTCACTAAATTAGCTGCTAATAATTCACGGCAAATTTTTTCATCATGGCATTGATTAGTTCGGGACAATTCCAACAATTCTAAGAAATAATCAATTTCTATGAGATATTGCTCATGTGATTGATAATTCCAGACTAAAATTTGGCCATCTTCAATTAAAAAAAACAATTGATCAGAGACAAATAATTTAGACGCTGATATAGGATCGTTTAGTCCCATAGGCCCCATAAAAGGAAAAATTTATTTTTTAATAATGGCTATACAGCGAGTGTCTAAAACCGATTCAGTGATTTCTTTAACGACTTTTTTCATTATTTCTCCATGTTTTTCCTTGTTGTTCATTTTTTATGGTTTACTTATTTTTTCAGAAATAAGTAAAGGAATCATACTCTATTTTGAAGGGGATGTGCAAAATTTATCGTACATCTATATAAAAAAAGAGTAGCGGTTGGCTACTCTTTTTTCCATAGCAGAAAGATTAATTGCTACCGCTATTTGAGCTGTTGTCTTGGCTGTTTTGGGTAGAGGTATCGGTAGACGTGCTAGAGCTGCTGGAAGAGTTATCGGTTGATCCGTTGCTCATTCCAGTATTATTAGCGGGTGCTGTCATCGATGAATTATCTGTTGATGAGTTGGTTGACGTATCATCAGCAAAAGCGGTTGAAAATATTGCTAATAAAGAAATAGATAAAAGAACTTTAATTAATTGACTCATTTTCATAGTGGCATTCTCCATAATTTAGCCATGACCAAAATAGTCCCCTTTTATTCTATAATAAATTAAGCAGGAAGAAACAAATTTTATTTGATTAGTCAAAAAGTGGTCTTAAAAGGATTTATGGTAAAAAGACGTGCTAAATTCTTACTGTGGTTAGGTGCGCTCGGCCCGGGTTTGCTGGTCATGCTGGCGGATACGGATGCGGGCAGCCTCATTCTCGCTGCTCAAAGTGGGGCCGTGTGGGGATACCGATTATTGTTACAACAAATCTTGCTTATTCCTGTTTTGTTTTGGGTACAGGAGTTGGCAGTGCGATTGGGTTTGGTAACGGGTAAAGGGCATGGTGAGCTTATTAAGCAGTATTATGGCAAAGCCTGGGCATGGTTTTCAGTTTCTACCTTGGTGGTATGTTGCATTGGAGCATTGCTTACCGAGTTTACGGGGCTTGCTGCCGTAGGGGAATTATTTGGCGTACCGGTTTGGTTGACAATGTATATCGTCGTGGGTTTTCTGATTATTATGGCCTGGACCGGTTCGTATGCGTCTGTTGAGCGGGTAGCGATTTTTTTAGGCTTTTTTGAAGTCGTCTTTTTATGGGTGGCATGGTGTGCAAAGCCAAATATTCATGAATTAGCATATGGATTAATTGATATACCCTGGCATCAGCCTTCTTATCTTTATCTCCTCGCGGGTAATATTGGTGCAGTTATCATGCCGTGGATGATATTTTTTCAGCAATCCGCCGTGTTAGATAAAGGCTTACACACGGAACATCTTACGCCTGCGCGTTGGGATACAGCGATTGGCGCGATTGTGACCCAGCTCATTATGTCTTCGCTCTTAATCATCTTGGCCGCGACATTAGGTAAAACGAATCCGAACGTGTCCTTAAATAGTGTCACTGAAATCAGTGATGCTATTACGCCTATTTTGGGTTTTGCGACTGGGCGGGTGTTATTTGCTTTAGGGATGGCAGGGGCTGCCTTAGTGGCGACGATTGTGGTGTCATTGACAGCAGCATGGGGTGTGGGAGAAGTGATGGGGTTTCGGCGTTCATTAGAAGACCAACCTTTTGAAGCGCCTTGGTTTTACGGCATTTATACTGCGGTATTAATTGTAGGCGCTATCTTAGTATCGTCGAACATTGTTAATTTAGTGCGATTAAGCGTTGCCATTGAAGTAATGAATGCGATGTTATTACCTATCGTCTTAGGTTTTTTATTCTTACTCGCGCGTCATACCTTGCCAGCAGAATACCGGTTAAAAGGGGGGTATGCTGTTCTCATCGGTGTGATTTTTTTCATCGTTTCCAGTTTTGGCTTAATCTGTGGATTTTTAGGAATGGTCTAACGATCGACGATACACTACGCCAATATTCCCAATGACCTGTACTAATTCTGCTTGTGTTGTCTCACATAGCTGTAAGAATAATTGTTTGCGCACGTCCCGATCTTGTTCGGCAATGCGAATTTTAATGAGTTCATGATCATTCAACGCGCGGTCAATTTCTTTTTCAACCGCGGGTGTTAAGCCTAATTGGCCGATTAAAATAACAGGTTTAAGTTTATGTGCGCGCGCTTTGAGTTGTTGTTTAAATTTCGTGGTAAGAGGCATAAATGAATTACTCAATAATATCAATGTCGGACATTTCGCCAAAGACTTGGTTGACAATTTCTTTAGCAGCAGTGTTTAAATTAAATCCCATCTCGCCATACCACCGTCGAATAGCGACGAGTTCACGACTGCGGAGGAAGATGTAAAAGCCAAGGAAAATAATATCGGGATCTTGGCCTTCATGTTCATGAAAAGCATAACGTTCAGCATAAGGTAAGCGTTTTTTGGTTTCTGCCTCAGTATAGGCGGCTAGCAACGCAAAGGCTTCTTGAGCTGTTGCGGCATGCTCAATTTTTTCTTGCACTTCTTCGTAGTCATGAAGACGTTGGTGAACAAGTTTTTCTAGTTCATCTTCTTTAAACAATTCAGAAAAGCCATGGGGGAGACGTTCATCTAAGCCAAATACCTTATTAATGAAATCGGCGTTATGCACTTTGGCGATGGTTTCTGGAATAGTACGAAAAAAAAATGAGACAGCAAGACATCCCCGTTTGAACGACGGTAGATTGATATATAATTTATCGTGTTGAATGGTAAGTGTTCCTAATCGCACGGGATGTTCAGGGTTTTTTCGATAAGATTCTAGCGATTCGAAATGGACATCCTCACATTCTGCACGCCAAAACCAGGTCCATGCTTCACCTCGGGGGCTTTTTTCGCAGCATTTAAGATTGTTGAGGATGTCGAGGAGTTGATTCTTCTGATAAATATCATAGGAGAGGCGTATAGGTTGGTACGCTTCCCCTGTTTCAACCGTTAAGAATGGCTTTTGCAGCCGTTCGAACATAGTACACTCCAGTACTTTTCCTTATCCAAGCTTGCGGCGCTTGGTAGGTGGTTCTTCTAAAGTGGTTTCGATGCCACGTTTTCGCTTGAGGGCGTTTTTCTCACCTTCCTTTGACAAAGTGTTTGTTAAGGCTTTTTTGTAAGAAATCATCAGTTTTTTATCAACTTTATTTAATGTGGGTCTAATGGAATAAAGACCGAAAAGAATTTCTTTTTGCTTCTGCAGCTCTGTTAATTGATTTTCAATATTCTTCTCAATCTCCTTTGAGACTTTGGATGGGTTACCGATGAAAGTATTCTTTAACTCGACAAGAGTTTCTTCTATTTCTTTTAATTTCGACGCATTATTACTAGTGGCCATATACTACTCCCCGTGGATCTCATAATTATATGTTATATATGCTTTCATTATAAGCTCTCTTCCTTAAAGTTTAATTAGCTGTTTGTTAACTTTTGTTTACAATTTATACACATTTTGCTATGGTGACAAGTCGATTATACTCAATAGGATAACAAGATGAAAAGTCTTTCTAAATCAAACAATTATAAGGCAGCTGGTTTTACCCTCATTGAAGTCATGGTAGTTGTTGTTATTTTGGGAATTTTAGCCGCTATAATCGTTCCCAAGATCATGAGCCGGCCCGAGCAGGCTCGTGTCGTTAAGGTTAAGCAGGATATCCTAGCTATCCAGAGCGCGCTAGATCTTTATAAGTTAGATAATGGGATTTACCCCTCAACCGATCAAGGCCTCCAAGCCCTGGTGGTCAAACCCACTGTTCCCCCTATGCCACGCAATTGGAAATCAGAAGGGTATTTGCAAGAATTACCTGTTGACCCTTGGGGGGAGCAGTATCAATACCTGAATGAAGGGGAGAAAGTGAAGATTTATAGCTTTGGGCCTAAAGGGAAAGAGGGGAATAGCGAGATAGGTAATTGGAACATGAATGGAGCTGAAGCGGGCTAATGACATGACCTCTCATCATGGCTATACGCTGATTGAAATTTTAATTGTCATTTTCATTATGAGCATTGCCGCAAGCGTTGCTTTACTCTCGATTCAACATAATGAAAATAAACAAATGGAAGCGATTGCCAATGAACTGAATCAAATGGTGACATTGGCAGAAGAGCAAGCCATGTTGCAGCCTAAAATCTTGGGATTGTCTGTTAAGGCGAATACTTTTCAATTTACAAGCTTAGAATCAACAGAGGAAGGGAAAAAATATACGTGGGTACCCTTACACGATACGGTACTAGGGAAGCATACTGTTCCTGATAATCTTGAGCTCCAATTAAAAGGAGAAATTATCATTTCAACCAACGGCGATGTGACACCTTTTACCGTTTACATTGGGAAAAAAGGTGAAAAGCCACAATATGCGGTGATAGGTGAGGCAGATGGGACGATTACGACAAAATCCTTGTCTTAATTCAGCCTGCGGCTTAACGCTGATTGAAGTGCTGATTGCCTTAGCCATTGTGGGGATTGCTCTTACCGCGATTATTAAGGCAGCATCGCAATCGATTCGCGCCACCACTTATTTACAAGATAAAACCATTGCCATGTGGGTAGGCACCCAAGTGATCAATGAAGCGCGTGCTGGCATATTAGTTTTACCGGCAACGGATACCTTAAAACAAACGACGCATATGTTAGGTCGTGATTGGCATTGGCAAGCGCATCAAGAAGAGACGGCGAATAAGCGTATTAAAAAAGTGTTGGTGGAAGTGTATGGAGCGGATCCGGAAGAGGATACAGAAAATAATACGCCCATCATCAGTTTAGAGAGCGATATCAATGCGCAAGAATAATGCTGGTTTTACCTTGCTGGAAGTGCTTATCGCTCTCTTTATTTTTACGATTGTGGCAACGATGTTAACGACAGCATTACATCGAGTCATCGTGTTGCAATCAGGAGCCGAGCAAGCCGGAGAGCGTTTGCGTCAATTACAAATAACATTGCTGATTTTTTCGCGCGATGTGGAACAAGCCGTTGCTCGGCCAGTGTTAGATACAGCAGGAAAAGAAGAGAGTGCTTTTATAGGTGGGCCACATGATTTTGTTTTTACGCATGGCGGGCATGCGAATCCTGAGGGCATACAGTTGCAAAGTAGTTTACAACGTACGCGTTACAGTGGGAGCAAGGGTATTTTTTCCCGAACCACATGGGCGGTATTAGATCAAGCGCCTTCATCGCAGCCGCATACCCGTGAGTTACTGAAAGATGTCAAAGAAGTTCGTTTTGAATATTTTAATCAACAAGGACGTGCCTATTCGCAATGGCCATACTTAGGAGGAGGGGCAGATGAACCTTTGCCAAAAGCCATTCGTCTCTATTTAACCTTCTCCAATGGAGAAAAAATGAGTCAACTTTATGTCTTACCACTCAAAACCACTAATACGAATGTACCAGCCTCTTCTCCCTTATCGTAAACGCCAGCAAGGGGTTGCGATTATTATGGCGCTTTTTATCATGGCGCTTGTTGCAACCATGGCTTATCTCATGCTATCGCAACTGGCACGTGATACGCAGCGGACCAGTCTGATTCTCCGGGATACGCAAGCGGAATTGTATGCACAAAGTTCGGTGGCTTCCGCCATCGAGCAGTTACGTCGTAATTGGGAGAATCAAAAGCCTAATCGACTTATCGATGTGATGCCACTGGTATTGCCTGCGAGTAACATGAATGGTTATCAGATCACCACGACTATTAACGACATGCAAGCTCGCTTTAATCTCAATAATTTGAATGATGGCCAAGCGCAGGCAGGGTTTAAAAATCTCCTCCAATTACTTGTTCCGGATCTGCCGCCCGATAAAGCGCAAGCGATTGTGATGGCGGTGGCAGATTGGATTACACCTGGCGCAGGGTCTGCGGAATATAAGCAATATTATATGGAGCTGCCGGAGCCTTATCGTGCTGCTCATCGTCCGATGGTCAATGCTAGTGAATTACGATTAGTAAAAGGAGTGACACCCTCACTTTATCAAGCGCTTAAGCCTTATGTGACAGCTTTACCAATGTCAAGTTATGTCAATGTTCAATCGGCCTCAGCCCCAGTTCTCACGACATTGAGCCCTACTATGACACTAGCGGCTGCTAAAGGCCTAACGAATTTACGTGTAAGCTCGCCATTTGTTTCGCCTCAGCAATTCTTAAATACGGATATTATAAAAAACCATCCGATTTCAGCGGATAAAATTGTGACAGTGAGTCGTTATTTCTTGATTGAATCGAAAGTGACAATAGAGAATCAACAGACCGTGCTTTATACTTTGGTGGATCGGGTAGTGCAAAATAATAAACCTATGGTGAATGTTCTTTGGCAGAGCAAGGGTATGGAATGATGCAAGAAAAATTGGTTATTTATTTGCGTGGTCCGCACCCCAGTTGGGCCGTAGTCAATGCAGACGGTGTGGTTATTCAATACGCTTATCAGGATGAAACCATTGGTTTTTCACAATTAACAGAAAATCGCCAGGTGATTGTGATTGTTCCTGCTGAAGAAGTTTTGTTGACCAGAGCGCATTTACCCTCGCTTTCTCGCGCTAAGTTGTTACAAGCTATTCCTTTTGCGCTGGAAGAGGAATTGGTTGATGAGGTGGACACGTTGCATTTCGCTGTTGGTGGAACGCAATCGGATGGTAGTTTAGCGGTGGGGGTGGTGGCGAAGGAGAAAATGCAGCAATGGCTTGCGATGTTAGAAGCTTGGCAAATTCAAGCCGATCAGTTGATTCCAGCATCATTAGCGTTGCCATATCAGGAAAATGAATGGCGAGGGATGGTAGAGGATGTGGCTATTGTGCGAACTGATTTATTTCAAGGATTTGGGTGTGATAAAAATAATTTTGCTGATATTCTTAATTTAACCCTCACTGCAACTGAAAAATTACCTCATGTGATTCACATCGATAATTATACTTCTACTGAAATTTCTTCTGAGCTTAACGCGACGATATCTATTAATGAAACGATGAAAGAAGCGAATGAAGCATTTCGGGATTTAGCAGTGCATGCGGGGCAAGCAGCGTCGATTAATTTGCTTCAAGGTGATTATGCTGTCAAAAAAGCATCTTTTCCACAGCTGAATAAACTTTGGAAATGGACGGCGTGCGCTGCGGGTATTTGGATAGCATTGTTATTTTTATATCCCACCGTGTCTTATTTTATGTTGAAAGCCCAAGACCATGTGATTGAGTTACAGATTGCCCAAATTTATAAACGTCATTTTCCGCAAGCGAGTAGTATCATTGAGCCGCGCTTGCGTATGCAGGAAAAATTGCAAAAGCAGAATGATGGGGGCGATCGTTGTTTATTGTTAATTAGTCAAGTTGGTCAAGGGTTATCGTTAGCGAAAAATGTAAGGTTGAAGCGATTGGATTTTCAGAATGATCAATTGACATTGGAATTGACGGCTGATACGTCGGAAGATTTTTCGGCGTTTACGGATTATTTATCGCAGCAAGGGCTGACGATTAAGCAGCAGAGTGCCAATTTGGCGGGGTCGCATATTAATGCGACGGTTGAGGTTGAGTGATATGAAAGAGCAATGGGCAGCGGTAAAAACGTGGTGGTCGAATTTGGCGATGCGGGAGAAGAAGGCTGTGGTGGTGGGGAGTGCATTGCTGATGGTTTTTATGGTGTACGAAGGAGTGTGGTCGCCGTTGATGGAGCATGTTAATGCCTTGCGGCAGCGGATTCAGACGGATAGGAAAACGTTAGTGTGGATGCAGGCGGCAGACCAGATGTTACAGAAGACGGGAAATCGGCAGCAAGCGAAGAGGCCATCGACGGTGGTGCTGTTGAGTGATTTGCAGAAAGAGGTTAATGAGAGGGGATTGGGGCAGGCGCTTACGCGGTTGGAGCAGAGTGGGGAAGATGGGGTGGAGATGCAGTTTCAGCAGGTGGAATTTGATAAGTTGATGCGGTTTTTGGTGGAGATTGTGAAGGAGCAAAATGTGGTGATTATGCAGATGTCTGCGGTAGCAACAGCTACCTCAGGGGTGGGATCGGTGATGGTGGAATTAAGGTTGAAATAATGGATTTCTGTTTGGCGATTCTTCCATTGATTGAGTAGGGTGTATTGAGGAGTTGTCTCTTGACTCATTTAGTAGGGCCTCTACTAAAGAGGATGATTTCTCTTCCACATAGGTTTTAGCTATACATTGAATAGCAAATTTGAAATCTGTTAATTCCTTATAAATTGTATCCTTCTTTTCATCACCTTCTTTCTTCATTTTTCCATTTATTTCAAGTTCTGCTTTTCGAAGCAATTGTAAACCAGTGATCATTTCTTGTAAGGTTAAAAAGTCTTTCGGAAGTGTTTTTAACATTTTTCTTTTTATTTTTAATAATGTATTTTTATAATTATTTTGTGTGGTGTTTAGGAAGAAGAAAGAAAGAGGTTTTTTTACATCTAAGCCGCCTAAAGAAATTTTTTGTATATCCTTAACTTGATTCTGATCGGTATCATCATAATATTGAAATTCCTGATTTGATAAGTTACTTAGTTTATTGAAAATAAAGTCGGTAGAGTGACTTTTTTGGGTTTCTAGTTCACGAAATAATTTTATGCCTTCAATAATATTTTTTTGGTTTTCTGACAAGAGGGTAGAAGGTGGGCTGATATGATTTCCGATAAGAAGCTCTAATGCTTTGGCATATACTTGGCTGCGGCCATGACGCTGGCATTTCTTCTCTGGATCAAACCTCAAATTAGCAATAGCATTATCTATATCCATTTTTATAATTCTTTCTGGAGTACTGATTTTCATTGCTACTGCTAAGATTAAATTTTTTACTTCCGTTGTATTTGCGTTGTGCTTATATTGTTTCTTATCTTCTGGTAAAAGGCATTCTTGATACTGAATGAGAAGATCACCCATTTCCTCCTCTGTAATGCTTTCAAACTCCCTTCTTACAGGGTTTTTGTTGTAAGTGAAAAGTCTAGGATGTAATACTTGGCCTAATGTTTTCTCTTTTGCTGGATTTATTTGGATTGTATCTATGTTGAAAACATCTTCAACTGTTTTTTCAAAACCGTTTTTATATAAATAAGCGGGGCTTTTCATTAAATCTTTGAGAATTGTTAAATTTTCATTTAAAAGTAGAAAAGATTGGATTTGTTCTGCATCTTCTTTTAACTGTTCCAAATTTTTTCTTAGCTGTGTTATAACGGCTTTTACTTGGGTTAAGCATTTACTTGCTAAAATTTCCTTTTTAGTATTTTTATTTTCTTTTGCATCCTTAATAGTCGCAATCAAATCTCTTTCGAGTATTTCATGGTTTTGAATTTTTTCCTCAAGTTTTTTGATGTTCTCTTTGTTTTCCTTAAAAAATAAATCAATTTCTTCAGGAGAGATAACTCTTATCTTTCTGGAAGGCTCTTCTTTTTCATAGCGAATAATGCCCATCTTATCGCCTATCATTCTGCCTAAGGATTTCCTAATTTCTAGTTGATAATGTGTGATGATGTCTAACAAGTTGGGTTGAGGTAAGTCTTGAAACAATAAATAATAATTAGGCAAATTGATTTGGTTAAGATTTCTTTTAAGTAATTTATTAGCTCGATCTCGATAGAGGGGATTCTTTTCTAATTTAAATAATAAAGAATAAGCAAGAGCAAATTGATGTTTCTCCGCAAGCATTTTTAAATTATTAAAAATCTCTAATCGATTTTCACTGTTATTCTCATTTTTCATGAGAGAAAGAGGTCCTGATCCATCTAAGACTAAGACATACCGTGCCCATAAGTAATGGTAGATAACTTGGTCGCCTTTATCATTAGGCTGTTCATTAAATATTTCTTGTATTTTTATTTTGATTGCTAATTTTTTAACAGCATCCTTTTCATCTCGAAAGCACTTCTCTAGCGTATAAAAATTGTAAAAACGAAGAATAGCGTTTTTTGATTTCTTCTTTAAACTGCTAATTGCATCTTCCCATGCTGTCTGATCAATATTACCTCTTTCCAACTGAGCCTCAAGCCAAAGAGCCCGCTCAATATCGCCAGAACAAAGCATACCACTACGGTCAAGCATGTTTTTGTACCCTCGTTGAAGTGCATTTTAAAATGATTAATTATTATACTGTTTATTTATTAGACTTTATGAAGATTATTTTACTAAAACATTATTAACAAATACTTACGCTTGCCTTAATGCTTTCTGAAGAGAATGACAATGACCGCTATATTATCCTTTGATAATCCTTAACGCTTCCTTAGCAGGCACAAACCCTTGATCTGCCGCCCGGCTAATCCAAAAATACCCCGCATCCGTATCTTGCGCCACCCCCGCGCCATAATAATACATATATCCCACCGCATACTCCGCCTCCGCATTCCCATCTGCAGCGAGCGGTAATAACTCATGTAACGCTTGTCGATAATACCCCGCCTCAAAATCCCTTTTCCCTTGCATTAACATAGACATATCGCCAGGCGTCATGGTCGTCTTGCGTGAATGAGGAGAAGTCGTTGCGCAGGCTACCAATGCGCTAGAGAGTAAACAAATAAAGCAGATTCTTAAAAAGACGGTCATGGGGGCTGCTATTCCTCTTCATTTCTCATCTTGAACTGCAGTTTTTCTCTTGGCAAGGGCAATTTTTCCAGATGACCATCATTTTCCACTATCACCGTATCCGCGGTAATTGCCTGAATCTTCACCCCATAAGGCAAGCTATCGCCGATGCGATAAATCTTACTCGGTTGCCCAGCAATGGAAATATAAGCTTTTGAAGCAGCATTGCCACTGCTATTCATTTTAACAATCCCAGTCACGCGTAATTGTAGGCTACTAATGGGAACATCACTCGCCGCTGCGCCAAATAAATGTTCATCCGGGATGGCTGCCATTTTTTCTGCCGTCGCCCCTATCGAAACGAGCGCAGGCGCTGGGATAGCTTGATGAGCGGAAACCCAATCCGTACGCCACTGCCAAAGGGTATAAAAAAAGGTAAGACCCACCAGCGCTGTCATGAAAGCACAGCACCCCACTGCAGCTCGTTGTGAAAAATGGGTATTTATTATCATCTTGCGTGGCTTCATGTATAATCCCGCCGACATTATACCCGATATTTGCACCATGCCAGTATTAAAAAATGACCGACTCCTAAAAGCTCTCTGCCGCGAACCCGTGGATATCACCCCTATTTGGATTATGCGTCAGGCAGGGCGTTATCTCCCCGAATACCGTGCTACCCGCGAACGCGCAGGTAGCTTTATGAATTTATGCAAAACCCCCGAATTAGCCTGCGAAGTGACCCTCCAGCCTCTACGGCGCTATGCGCTGGATGCCGCCATTATTTTTTCCGATATTTTAACCATCCCCGATGCCATGGGACTGGGGCTCGGCTTCCTCGAAGGCCAAGGGCCTGTGTTTGCTTATCCGCTGCGTAGGGAATCAGACATTCGGCATCTCCAGGTGCCTGATTTAGAACGATTAAACTATGTCTACCAAGCCATTCAACTCACCCGCCAGGAATTAGCAGGCAACGTGCCTTTAATCGGTTTCTGTGGTAGCCCATGGACACTCGCCGCCTATATGGTTGAAGGCCGATCTCAGCCGGGATTTCCCTTGCTGCGTAAATTGCAGCAAGAAAACCCGCTTCTCCTCCATAAGCTATTGGATATATTAGCTAACTCAGTATGCGCCCATTTGAATGCTCAAATTGAAGCCGGCGCTCAAGCTGTCATGCTTTTTGATACCTGGGGTGGAATGCTGCCTTTATCAGAATATGAAGTCTTTTCCTTAGCTTACTTGAAACAAATCCTCGCTGGCCTTATTAGACATTATAATAATAGAAAGATACCTGTTATTTTCTTCACAAAAGGTGGCAGCCATTTTCTTAATCAAATGGCGAATACAGGGTGCGATGCGATTGGTGTAGATTGGGAAATTTCTTTACAGACAGCGCGTGCTGCCGTGGGTGAAAAAGTGGCACTCCAGGGAAATATGAACCCCGCTAGGTTGCTGGATGCACCTGATAGTATTCGCCAGTCCGTCGTAGAAATATTAGCTGCCTTTGGGCAGGGTGAAGGGCACGTATTTAATTTAGGTCATGGAATTACCCCTGATGTTCCTCCGGAGCATGTTAGTGTATTAGTGGATGCAGTACATGAGTTAAGTAAGCAATATCATCAGGCCCGATAAGGTGAGTAAGTATGCAACATAACTGTAAAGTGTTTTTCATCGCCGTTTTGACATGGCTATTTCTTTTCGCCAGTCCGATTTCTGTTGCCAATGAGGTGACCCCTCTACCGGTCGATGAAGCATTTACTTTTTCAGCTATCATTACTTCTTTCAATGAATTATCTGCTGAATGGCACATTGCCCCTGGTTATTATCTTTATACCAAACGCCTTCATATCACTTTACAACCCACAACTCCCGCCAATATTTATTATCCGCAAGGTGATTTAAAATATGATTTAAATCGCGTTCGGCAAGAAGTGTATGCCGGTTATCTCAGTATTCCTATTTTATTACGCGGTACTGCACAACCTGTACAAATGGAGGTTGCTT
This sequence comes from Gammaproteobacteria bacterium, assembly GCA_021324335.1. Taxonomy (GTDB): domain Bacteria; phylum Pseudomonadota; class Gammaproteobacteria; order DSM-16500; family DSM-16500; genus Aquicella. Next base: position 9,254 of record JAJPJH010000063.1, on the reverse strand, counting down.
ATCAAGGCTGCTCTGAAGATGGCTTTTGTTATCCTCCCATGCATAAAAGTGTCAAATTAAATTGGGCAACCCATACCGTTACGCCTATCGAGCAAACAAATGTCTCTTTATCCGCTTTGTTAACTGATCAACATGGCATCAACGATTTGCTGCAATCGCAACATTTTTCGTTCATTTTAGTGATGTTTATTGGTTTGGGTTTATTATTAGCCTTGACACCTTGCGTCCTACCCATGATTCCCATTATGACGAGCATTATTGTGGGTCAAAAACAACCCATCAGCACCCAAAAAGCGTTTTCACTTTCTGCTGTCTATGTCCTCGGCATGGCTATTGCTTATGCATTAGTCGGGTTTGCTGCTGCTGCAATGGGTAGCTCATTACAAGTATGGATGCAGCAGCCGGCGGTCATTATTATCATGAGCGGGTTATTTATTTTATTAGCTTGCTCTTTATTTGGTTTTTACACGTTACGAATTCCTCGTTTTATTCAACAAGGTTTTTTAACACTCAATCATCATCAACAAGGCGGTACTTACTTGAGTGTTTTCTTGATGGGATTATTTTCTACTTTTATCGTTTGTCCCTGTGTCACTGCTCCTTTAATTGGCGTACTCATGTATATCAGCCAGACAGGTAATCGCATGTTAGGTGCAAGTGCCTTATTCGCCATGGGAATAGGGATGGGTTTGCCGCTTTTATGTGTCGGTGTTTCAGCAAGAAAATGGCTGCCTAAGAGCGGGCCCTGGATGAAGGCAGTGGAAAAAAGTGTGGGGGTGATGATGTTAGCGATGGCTATTTGGCTGCTCTCACGAATCGCTTCTCCGCTCATGATAAAATTTTTATGGAGTGCATTATTAATCGGCATTGCCTTCTTTATTGCTTGGTATCTCCCGCGCGTGATAGGTAAACGTGCACTGAATCGCGGCCTAGGCGTGTTAGTGGGATGCTCCGGCATGTTATTACTGATGAGTGGTATTAATCCTACCGACCTTTCTCCTGTGATCTCAAAACCAGCTTTCATTCTTGTTCATGATGTGGCTAGTTTAAATCAACAATTATCACTAGCACGCGCAGAGCATAAACCGGTGTTGTTAGATTTCTACGCAGATTGGTGTGAATCGTGTGTTACCATGGATAAGCACGTATTTCATGCAGCGTCAGTCAAACAAGCTTTGACACCTTATATTTTATTACGCGCTGATTTATCCGATAATACCGTGGCAGATGAAGTATTAATGAAACAATATGAAGTCATTGCACCACCAACAGTATTATTTTTCGATGCCAATGGTCACGAAGTGAATACCAGTCGAATTGTTGGTGAAGTAAGTACAACCGAATTTTTAGACCGGCTTCGTGTCGTTAATTCATAAGAAGGATAAAAATGTTGGCGAATTCTCATATCATCCCTCAACTCAATACCACTTTTATTGAGCCTTTACGTTCACTCGAGCGGCATTTTCTTAGCCATCATCAAATTATTGATGACTGGTTTACCGAGCAATGGAAGCTGACGATTCCACCAGTCTATGGTTCGGTGGATTTACGTAATGCAGGTTTTAAACTTGCTCCCATTGATATGAATTTATTTCCTGCTGGCTTTAATAATTTGAATCCCAATTTTTTACCTCTTGCAGTAGGAGCAGCAAAAAAAATAATTCATCAACGTATCCCGCATGCTAAGCGGATTTTAGTGATTCCAGAAAATCATACGCGTAATCTACGGTATTGGGAAAACATTAAAACATTACAAATTATTTTAGAGCAAGCACAATTTGAAGTGCGTTTTGGAACGTTATCAGAAGAAATTAAAGCGCCGACAAATATTCAACTACCATCGGATGCAAAAGTAGTGATTGAGCCTTTATTGCGCCAAGGTGATGAATTAAGAATATCAGATTTTATTCCGGATGTTATTTTACTTAATAATGATTTATCGGAAGGCATTCCTGAGATATTGCGACATTTAAAAACGATTTTACTGCCGCCTGCAGAATTAGGCTGGAGTCAGCGGTTAAAGTCGGAACATTTTCACTATTATGCAGGGGTGGTCGATGAATTTGCTAAAAAAATAGATATCGATCCTTGGCTGATTGCACCATTTTTCCGCCATTGCGGACACATTGATTTTATGCAGCAAGAAGGCATGGAATGTTTAACGACGAATGCAGAAAAATTATTTGCTGAAATTAAAGCGAAATATGCGGAATATCAGATTCCTCATCAACCTTTTCTTATTGTGAAAGCGGATGCTGGAACGTATGGCATGGCGGTGATGACAGTGCGCAATGTAGAAGAGCTCACTTCTTTAAACCGTAAACAACGAACACGTATGGCCATGACGAAAGGGGGTCAACCGGTTCGCCGTGTGATTATTCAAGAAGGTGTTTATACGTTTGAAACCATCGGTCCTGATCAAGCCGTTGCTGAACCTGTCGTTTATCTATGGGGTGATTGCGTAGTCGGTGGATTTTATCGTGTGCACAAAGAGCGCGGCGTGGATGAAAATTTAAATGCCCCTGGCATGCATTTTGAACCACTGGCTTTCCCACAATCTTGTAATAATCCTAATGAAACTCTGGATCCAGATGCTTGCCAAAATCGCTTTTATGCATATGGTGTGGTCGCTCAATTAAGCATGTTAGCTGCAGCGCGTGAAATGAAAGATCAGGTAGATAAATCCATATGACTATTCGACTGGGCGTGGTGATGGACCCGATTGGGTCTATTCGATATCAAAAAGACAGCACGCTAGCCATGTTATGGGAAGCGGAGGCACGGGGCTGGGAAATTTATTATTTTGAACAAGCGAATTTATTTTTACGGGATGGACTACCTTACGGGGATGCGCGGCTCATGCACGTGTTTCGTGATCCCCATAAATGGTTTGAATGGTACGGAGAGAAAGAAATCGCCTTATCAGAATTAGATGTAATTTTAATGCGTAAAGATCCTCCTTTTAATGAAACGTACATTTATACCACTTATATTTTAGAACATGCGGAACGGCTCGGCGTACTAGTCGTTAATCGTCCTCAATCGTTACGTGATGCAAATGAGAAGTTATATGCTACTTATTTTCCGCAATGTTCGCCGCCAACGTTAGTGACTTCTTCAATAGAAAAATTACAGGCTTTTTGGCGTGAGCAGCATGACATTGTCTGTAAACCGCTAAACAGCATGGGGGGAACTTCTGTTTTTCGTTTGAAAGCAGATGAAGTAAATGCGAATGTGATTTTTGAAACGCTCACGCAAGCTGGAAAAAATTACATCATGGCGCAACGCTTTATTCCTGAAATCAAACAAGGAGACAAGCGTATTTTATTGATTAACGGGGAACCGGTATCGCATGCGCTAGCACGCATACCCCAAGATCATGATTGGCGGGGTAATTTGGTAGCAGGAGCGAAAGGGGTAGTGCAGCCGCTTTCTGAGCGTGATCTTTTCATCTGCTCACAAGTAGGACCTGTGCTGCGAGAGCATGGGTTATATTTTGTAGGACTGGATGTGATAGGAGATTATTTGACTGAAATTAATGTGACCAGTCCAACAGGCATTCGTGAAATAGAAGCAGCGACTGGGTTGAATATTAGTAAGATATTATTGGATAGGGTTTGCAAATTGTAAATTAAATTGACAATTTGCAAGGTCAGCGTTAAAATAACAATAAATCAACAAGTTATGAGATGAAAGGAGTTGGCTCCCGTATGTTAAAACGAAATGCTGCCAAAACTCTATTAGAAAAGGCAAAGCATTATCCGGTTGTGGCTATTACCGGGCCGCGCCAATCGGGAAAATCGACGTTAGCCAAGCATCTATTTCCTAATAAACCCTATCTTAGCTTGGAAGACCTTGATCACCGTCGATTTGCTTTAGAAGACCCTCGAGGTTTTTTATCACAATTTCCCGAGGGTGCTATTCTTGATGAAGTACAGCATTGTCCAGATCTTTTTTCTTATATCCAAACGCTAGTTGACGCTCAGCAAAAAGCAGCCTTATTTATTTTGACTGGATCGCAACAATTTGGCTTAACGGCTAAGCTTACCCAATCCTTGGCAGGCCGCGTTGGCTTTATCCAATTGTTACCATTTACTTACGATGAGCTGGCAAAAGGCCACTGCGCTCCTACTCAGCTTGAGAAAATGTTATTTTCTGGAAGTTATCCGCCCATTTATGATAGAAATATTTCTCCCCAAAGTTGGTATAGCGATTATGTGATGACCTATGTTGAACGGGACGTACGACAGTTGATTAATATCCATGATCTTTATGCTTTTCATCGCTTTTTACAAATGTGTGCCGTCCGTACAGGCCAGCTTTTAAATCTTTCTACTTTGGCGAATGATTGTGGTATTACTCATAATACCGCGAAGGCATGGATTTCTGTCTTGGAAGCTAGCTATATTTTATTTCTATTATTGCCCCATCATCGTAATTTTAATAAGCGTCTTATCAAATCGCCAAAACTTTATTTTTATGATACAGGGCTCGCTTGTTTGTTGGCAGGTGTCCAACAAGCTGAACAATTGATTACCCACCCTCTACGTGGAGCGCTATTTGAAACATGGGTAGTAAGTGAATTAGTGAAAAATCGCTTTAATCAGGGATTATTATCCAATCTCTATTTTTGGCGTGACAGTCAAGGGCATGAGGTTGACATTCTCATTGAAGAAGGAGATAACCTTATTCCCATTGAAGTCAAAGCAGGTCAAACTATTGCTAAAGATTATTTTGATAATCTTCATTATTGGAGGCTGCTTAGTCATCAAGATCAACCTGCTTGGTTAGTATACGGCGGTCAATATAAGCAGAATCGTTCTGGCGTTCATGTCATCGGTTGGCAGGATATCAATCAAATTCCTCTTTAAATATAGGCTCTCATGACTACAAATAAACATTTACCCTACTGGTTAGCAGCACTTCATTTACCAAATGTTGGGCCTCGTACGGTGATGCGTTGGTTAACGCATTTTCCGGATATTGAAACATTGTTTCGATCATCCCCAGATGATTGGTTAGCAGCCGGTATTCAAGCAAAACATATTACTTCATTACAACAGCCTGATTGGAAATCAGTCGAGCAAGCGATCACTTGGTCACAGCAAGCGGGTCATACCATTCTGACCATAGAAGACGAAGATTACCCACCCTTGCTTAAAGAAATTACCGATCCGCCTTTTATCTTATTTATACGTGGCAATTCGCAGGTGCTCTCTCATGCTCAGCTTGCTATTGTCGGTTCGCGTCATGCGACGCCATACGGAATAAAGAATGCAGAAAGTTTTGCGCAACATTTGGCACAGGGAGGTTTTGCTATTACCAGCGGTTTAGCATTAGGGATTGATGGTGCCAGTCACCGCGGGGCATTATCCGCAAAAGGACTGACTATCGGTGTGTCAGGGACGGGATTGAATCACATTTATCCGGCGACCCATCGCTCGCTCGTGGAAGACATTATTCACCATAATGGCGCCGTGATTTCTGAATTTCCGCTAGCGGTGAAGGCCCACCCAAGTAATTTCCCGCGTCGCAATCGTATTATTGGTGGATTGAGCATAGGCGTATTAGTCGTGGAAGCTGCATTGAAAAGTGGTTCATTGATCACGGCTAGGCTTGCCCTCGAGCAAGGTCGAGAAGTGTTTGCCATTCCCGGTTCTATTCACCAGCCATTAGCACGCGGCTGCCATCATTTAATTAAGCAAGGTGCTAAATTAGTTGAATCAGCAGACGATATGCTAGAAGAGCTCGGGGCGCTGCAGACAGTTGCTACTCAGGCGGCTTCAGCGCCTGCTGTTCAATCCTCTTTTCTTGATAGGTTGACGCCCGAATATCGCCAGCTCTATGACCATATCGGTCATGAAATTACCTCTTTGGATGTGATACTATTGCGCAGCGGATTGACTGCCGGTGCAGTTTCCTCCATGCTTTTAACATTGGAATTACAAGGTGCTATCCAGTCAGTGCCTGGTGGATATGTTCGTGTAGAAACGAATTAATAAGGTGGATCATCACTCATATGTTTGAAATCTTAATGTATCTATTTGAAAATTATATGGATGGTAGCGTAGCTTTAAACGTAGACCAGGCAACCGTGGTATCTGAGTTAGAATTAGCCGGGTTTAACCGCAATGAAATTGGCCGCGCCCTCGATTGGTTAGATGGCTTGACCCGGGTCCAAGAGACTGTTCAAGCCGGCCCCCAATTAACCCCACAAGCTATCCGCCATTATGCTCCCGAAGAGGGCGAACGTTTGGGCTTAGAAGGCAGAGGCTTCCTCTTGTACCTCGAACAACTGAATATCTTAGACCCCATGACCCGCGAAATTGTCATTGATAGGATTATGGCATTAGACCCCCGTGAAGTGGATTTAGGGCGCATTAAGTGGGTAGTTTTAATCGCATTATTTAATCAGCCTGACAAAAAAGCGGCACTTTCGTTATTGCAAGATATGATCCTGTCGGATGCATTCGATGTATTACACTAATCGTTTGCAAAAAAATTAGGCTATACTTCCTATTAGTTCAATTCTTAAGGAATTCTTATTTTCATGAGCAATCTTGTCATAGTGGAGTCACCAGCAAAAGCAAAAACCATCAAAAAGTATTTAGGCCCTGATTTCACTATCTTGGCCTCGTATGGACATGTTCGTGATTTATTGCCTAAGGAAGGGGCGGTTGATCCTGAACATCATTTTGCGATGCGGTATGAATTGATTGAGAAAAATGAAAAACACGTTGCTGCCATTGTCAGTGCGATGAAGAAAGCCAAAGCGCTTTATCTGGCGACTGACCCTGATCGTGAAGGGGAAGCAATCTCGTGGCATATTTATATTATTTTGAAAGAAAAAAAAGCCTTAAGTAAGAAACCGGTTCATCGCATTGCCTTTAACGAAATTACGAAATCAGCTATCCAAGCAGCGGTTCAACATCCGCGCGAGATTTCCATGGAATTAGTAAACGCACAGCAGGCGCGGCGAGCATTGGATTATTTAGTCGGTTTTAACTTATCGCCACTGCTTTGGAAAAAAATTCGCTATGGCCTTTCTGCGGGCCGTGTGCAAAGTCCTGCCTTACGCATGATTGTCGAGCGGGAAGAAGAGATTGAGAAATTTGTTTCCCAAGAATATTGGGATTTGGAAGCGGCACTAGAAGCAGCGAAGAAAGCTTTCACGGCCAAGTTGATTGTGTACGAAGGTGTGAAGTTAGAGCAATTTTCGATTACGACACAGGAACGTGCAGAAGAAATTAAGGTGCGTTTGCTGAAAGAAGCAAAAGGCAAGTTGCGCGTTATTAAGGTAGAAAAGAAACAGCGTAAACGTAATCCAGCAGCACCTTTTATCACCTCCACTTTGCAACAAGAAGCAGCACGTAAATTAGGCTTTGCTGTGCAGCGGACGATGCGTTATGCGCAACAGTTGTATGAAGGGGTCGAATTAGATACGGGCTCTGTGGGTTTAATCACCTATATGCGTACAGACTCGGTGAACCTGGCGCAAGACGCTGTCCAAGAAATTCGTGAATTGATTACAGAACGTTATGGTAAAGAGAATTTACCAGACGAAGCGCGGCTTTATAAGACGAAAGCAAAAAACGCGCAAGAAGCACACGAAGCCATTAGACCCACCTCAGTGATGCGTACACCAGAATCAGTAAAACCTTATTTATCGGCTGAGCAATTTAAACTCTATGATTTAATTTGGAAGCGTACAGTTGCCTCCCAAATGATTTCTGCAACGATTGATACTTTAATCATTGATATGATGGCCGGTAGTGAACAACATCAATTCCGGGCAACAGGTTCTGCAGTGATTGATCCAGGCTTTATGCGGGTTTATCAGGAAGGCTCGGATGATAAACCAGAAGAATTAGGTGAAGAGCATTTATTACCCTCCCTCGCGGAAGGGGAGGAAGTGGATTTAAATGATATCACCTGTAATCAGCATTTTACGGAGCCACCGCCACGTTACTCGGAGGCAACGCTGATTAAAGCCTTAGAAGAATATGGTATTGGTCGTCCTTCTACTTATGCTGCGATTGTTTCTACCTTGCAAACACGTGAATACGTCGTGCAAGAAGCGAAACGTTTCCGGCCGACGGATATTGGTCGGATTGTTAATAAATTTTTAACTCAATATTTCACTCGGTATGTGGATTACGATTTCACCGCCAAGTTAGAAGATGAATTAGACGAAGTATCACGAGGTGAAAAAGAATGGGTGCCGTTGCTAGAAGAATTTTGGGATCCGTTCAAACATCAAGTGGATAATATTGCCGAGACAGTGAAACGTAAAGATGTGACGCAAGAGCTGTTGGAGGAGAAGTGTCCTGAGTGTGGGAAGCCACTGTCTATTCGATTGGGCAAGCGCGATCGTTTTATCGGTTGTACGGGATATCCTGATTGTTCCTATACGCGGGCGATGGAAGAGCAACCGGGTCACGAAACGCCACCTGCGGAAGTAGTGGATAGAGAATGTCCTGATTGTGGTGGTCAGTTGAAGATTAAACATGGGCGATATGGAAAATTTATCGGCTGTGGTAATTATCCTAAATGTAAACATATTGAGTCCCTGAATAAACCGGTGGATACAGGGGTGGAATGTCCGGAATGTAAGCAGGGTAAAATGATTAAACGCCAGTCGCGTCGTGGTAAAGTTTTCTTTTCGTGTTCACGTTACCCAGATTGTAAATATGCTGTGTGGAATGAGCCTGTTAATGAAACCTGTCCGAAATGTGCATGGCCGATGTTGACGGTGAAGAAAACGAAACGGCGTGGCACGGAGTTAGTGTGTCCACGACAGACGTGTGGATATACAAAGCAGGTGGAAGATATTTCTTCGGCTTCGTGATCTCATCTGTCATTCCCGCTTACGCGCATAAGCGACCAGTAAATCACTCAGTATCAAAATGTGTCATCCCGGAATTTAGCGCTGTTTTTTAGCGCTAAATGTCCGGGACCCATCCATTTTTAACACAAACGTATGAATTATAATCCTGATGTCAAAAGCTTATTTTCACCATGGATCCCGGCCTTCACCGGGATGACACTTACTGGTCACTCATACGCGTAAGCAGGAATGACATAAGTTTTTTATAAGATGAATTCTTCAAGACGAAAAAAAAGGCGGTACGGGAAGTACCGCCTAATACATGCTCAACTCAGGTCTGGCAATCCATGCCAAAAATACCGTCCCTGAACACACAAAACGAGGAGTGGTTGCACAAGTCCTTTTTTGCGAGAGTAGTCAATCCGTG
>JAJPJH010000044.1 GCA_021324335.1 Gammaproteobacteria bacterium | reverse complement strand
CTTGATTCGGTTTATTGTTCATCAGCTTGCTCCTTTTCATCTTTAGAAAGCAAAAGCTTGATACATCTCCAGCAATTTAAAAAGATGTATTTGACCGAACGTTTACCTTTTAGCTAAAGAAATTAATGGAGTACTTAGTGTGCAGAGCGAGGGTCTAGGGAAAGGATCTACATTTAGTCTTGAGATTACTATAAGATGAAAATTTTTTATTCTTTTTAATGAGGCTGATTTGCTCCGAGTTTAATTTTAACTCGGAGCAAATATCATTTATTTAGGTATGAGTATTCAACACACAATACTTAGCCATATCGCTCTTTGTCTGAGCGACAGCATTGGCATCATTCCATACGGATTCATCTGTACATTGCGTGAAGCAATTAATGGGAAGAGGAGTATTTTTAGGGGTAATCTTCTGGGTGAGCAACCAACTTAAGCCTAAGCTTTGATTATTAGTCGTCGAACCGCAGAAATAAAAGCTAATATTGGTTTGTCCATAGCTAAAAACACCCGTATGTGCATTGGGGCCTGTTGAAATAACACTGTCGCGTGCCCAAGTGTTAACGTCCGCGGTAGGTGGATTACTCGTACCGCACGTTGAGGTTCCTTCCCAAATATCAATAGGATTCCCACCAGCAGCAAATCCATAGAACGGTGTGCCTTTACTTGAATTAGGGTAGGACGTCACACCGCAGTTTACAATGTTTTGATTATTATAAACTGACGTATCGCAGCCGACATCCATACGGGCATTGGCTGGTCCAGAAGCCATGAGCACATAATCGAATAAGTATTGTTGCGTCTCAGTAGTATGGCCAGAGACGGTATTTTGGTAATGCGCTAATGCATACGCAAATACAGCCGCACCGCCGCTAATTCCTTGGCCACAGAAAGCACCTGAGCTATGGAAGTTATTGTATAGCCATTGAAAAACAGTTGCTGGTCGACAGGCGTGGTACAAAACACCATTGCCATCGGAATTCCACCCTTGACTAGATACACCTTGATCCCAAGCCATTTGGATAACGTTATAACCCTGGCCGACATAATAATCTGGAAAACCATTATCATTGAAAAAACCGGTCGCAGGACCACCAGAATGAAGAATGATCGTGCCCTTAGGTGAGGTCGCTCTGGTAATCCCAATTGTCACCCCAAGATCTGGCAGAGCCCCACCGCTTGCTGTTTTACAGCCTGTAACGGTGATGTGTTTACAAGTAGCTCCTGTAGCAGCGCCTGAAGGACAGGTCACTGATGTGGCTCCTGTTATCGAACCAATCGGCAAGGGAGTGGCGTACGCGTTTTGATAAGCCATACTACAACCCAGGGCCGCTGGTAGAAGCAAGGTAATAAAATTTTTAATAGGGTGTTTCATAAATCCTCCATGAATTTGCCATAACCTTTAAGCTGAATGCCATTCATTAATTTATCATAAAAAAATAAAATTGCTGAAATGCTTTCTTTTTTCTTACCTAAGATTACATAATATGCTGATCTCTTTAGCAGACGCCGCGTTTGGGCTCGTATCGAAATGATTATGAAGACAATGGATTATACGAAAGGATGGTGTTGCAGTTATTATTTGAAGCCGTGTTGTTAAGCAGATTCTAGCGGGTAACCAGACTTACTACTCCGTATGAAAATTGTTTTGCTCCGAGTGATTACCTAAAAACTCGGAGCAAAACTAGTAGTTAATATTATTTTTTATTCACCTTGATGACCATTATCACCTTCATCATGATGGTCATAGTCGTCATCACCTTGGTGATTATTTACGCAAAACTTAGCCATATCACTCTCTGTTTGAGCCACAGCGTTAGGATCATTCCATACCCCTTCCACTTGGCATTGCGTGAAGCAATTGACAGGTACTGGACTGTTTTTAGGCTGGGTCGCATCAATCATAAACCTGGCTAAACCCAAGCTCGGATTGTTATTGGGCACACCACAGAAATAAAAACTAACGTTGGTGTCTTTATATTTAAAAACACCGGGGTGACCCAGAGGACCGGTTGAAACGTTGCTATTCGCAGCCCATATATTAATGTCCGATTGCGATGGATTGGCACTTCCACAAGTGGTCGTTCCCATCCATGTATTAAGTGCAGTCGCAAGTGGTCCTTGGAATTCATAATAAGGCCCTGGTCCCTTACTAGCATTCGCATTGGAGGTGACCCCACAGTTAACGATGGAGGCATCATTATAAACTTGCGGAGCACAACCTACATCAGCGCGACCGACAGGGGACCCAGAAGCAAATAGGACATAATCGAACAATTTTTCTTGGGTCTTATCAGGGTTTTTAGAGGTGGCAAAGTGTTCTATCGCAAAACCAAGTATAGTGGCACCACCGCTGATTCCTTGACCACAGAAGGCTGTGTGTTTGGGGTGGGCAGTTTCATCATGGTAGATTGCATCAAACACCGTGGCTCCTCGGCATGCGTGATACATATTGCCAGAACCATCTGCGTTCCATCCTTGCTTGTTTGAACCTGGATCCCAGGCTATTTGGACAACGTTATAACCTTGATTAACATAGTAATCAGCAAAATTAGTGGTATTAGGGGCGATCCCAACGGTGTTAAAGAATGATGTTGCAGCTCCGCCGGCATGTAAGATAATCGTACCCTTAGGGCTCTGACCTGGCGCCACCTGCCCTTGTGTGACAGCAAGTGTGACTCCTAGATCTTCTAAAGGATTACCATTTGCATCTTTACAACCTGTGACAACGTAGTGAGTACAAACTGCTCCAGCAGCAGCGTGTGCAGGGCATGCCACCGAGGTTTTAGATGTCATCTGACCAAGTGGTAATGGTTTCGCTTTGTCAGCGTCAGCGTATGAGGTACCCGCCACGCCGCAAACAACTATGGCTGTTAGAACTATTCTAAATAAATGATTAGCATTGTGTTTCATAAATCCTCCTTTACGATTTACGAGCTTTTTTTAAAGAATAAACATACACCTCATATTCTTGAGTGAAACGTCGCTCTCCATGCATTCAAGAATATCTTTCTTCCAAATGGAGTTTGCAAAGATAAGTAATGCTAAATTACTATTTATTTATTATAGCATTCTAAAAAAAATTCCGGGATTTTCCTTTAAAAAGCAAATAATCTTATTTTAATTAAGCACCTAGAACATTCTTAAGATTTGTTTATTTGAATCAGAAGGGCTTTAGACGTAACCCTTTGAAATTTACATATTTTAATCTATGGGCTTTTTTGAAGGGAAATTAAGCCACTGCAATAATTCCTGATCAAACAATTTAGATTCTTCGTATTGTGGCGGGTGACCACTTTTTTCAAAAATGCGAATGGTTAAATCTTTAAAATGAGGCCTGATCGCTTCCCATAAATAAGGTGGATTCCAATAATCATATCGTCCCAATCCGAGAAACACAGGTATATTTATTTTGTCTAAATCTTTTTTAATATCAATTTCACGAAAAACTTTACCCCAAAGATAATCCATTATTTCAGGAATAACTTCGACATCACGCCATAAATTGGTTGCATCAAATTTTTCGTTATACCAAATCATTGGTCCGAATTTTAAAATCCTGGTAATGAAAGCTTGAGTAGGATTTGCATCAATTTCAGCTTGTAAATTAGATAAATTCTTTGCAAGCAATGACTTTCTTTCTGGACAAACTGATTCTTGAAAATATCGATCAGCGGCAGCAAAACTATCCAGACTACCATCAGGACTCATAGCCAGTAATATAAGATGACTTATTGCATCCGGATATTTTTTAGCATATTCAAGAGCCATGTAACCATGTCCAGAATGGCCAATGATGATGATCCGAGATAAATTTAGTGTTTTGCGAATATGCTCAATATCATCAAGCACGGTATCAAGCGTATAATCGGATGGCGCTAAATTGTTAGAATGCCGGGCAAAACCCCGATGGTCTATAAAAATAAGGCGTAAATGTTTTCGAAGACGTTGTGAGAAGGTGCGAGGGTAATAAACAGCACTGCCAATAATAATAGCGGGTATGCCAGTGCCTTCAATTTGATATCTGAGCTCAAATTTACTGATTTTAATGCTTTCTATGTCATCGGGCTTTTTCTCAATCATGCTTCTCTCGTGTTCACATCATGGGAGAGGTTGAATAATAGCTGCTTAAAGTCAGGTTGCCTAGAGATACTCCTAAGAAAGTGGCATTTAGTGGCCTTTTCTGCATAAATAATAATCTATTAAAAGTGTATGATAAGTGGCTTAGCAAAGAGGTTTTTTTAATGAATGATTCTAGTAAAAATTTTGTGAAAGTAGTACGGTTTGTTTATGACCATATGGATCAGCCTATCACGCTAGAAGACTTGGCAGAATCGATTGGCGTGTCCATATCTTCTTTAAAGCGGCTTTTTATAGAAGCCACCGGCCAAACACCAGGTGCATTTATTCGGCGACTTAGAATGGAATTTGCCTTTCGGTCTCTTCAAAGTCGGAAAGATTCCATTCTCGAAGTAGCATTAAGCTCAGGCTTTGAAGACCAATCAGCTTTTGCGCGTCGTTTTAAAGAAACATTTGGGTATTCACCGCGCGAAGCAAGAAAAAAATTAAATATTGTCAGTGAATTAGAAAGTATTTCACTGGATGAGCCAGATATCGTTGAATTAACTGATTTCCCTATTCAATGTGTCACGGAAAGAGGGCTTTATTTTGAAGCTGCGCCGAAGGCATTTAACATTCTTAAAAGTAAGCTAACAACAAATGAGCTCAATGACGATTGTTTGAGTATGTTTATTGGGATAGGGCATGATAAACCTCATGACGCAGAGGTAAAAGAAGACCAAGTTCGTTTTACGGCAGGGGTCGCGCTTATTGAGAAAACCCTTGGAATTGAGCGTATTATTCTATCAGGAGGCCGCTATGCGCGATTTCATTATTTTGGTAAACCAAATAATTTGGGTCTTGCGTATCACCATATTTATGGAAAATGGTCGGAAACATCTTTAATCAAAATAGATAAAATAAAACCTGCCTTTATGGAATTTGATCATTTTCCTGAGGCTTTAAAAGAGCAAAACATTCTTATTCACGTTCCGTTAGTTTCATCATCATTATGAAGCAAGCTGTTATTAAAGCAACTGTCATGCTAGAAAAATCTCTGTGGATTGCATTATTCGAACGCATAGATAAAAAAGGATATGCTGTTGCTCGTACTGTGTTTGGAGATGAACCGACTGATCCAGAGTTATATGAATTTATTTCAACTCATTTTTATCAGCTCAAATTTACTAAACCACAAGATTTTAAACTGATCATTAAACGTAAAAATCCTAAACGGAGGCAGCGAGAAATAAGAAAGGAAATGGAAGAGACAAAGTCAAAGTTATCCAAAACAACCCGGGCACAAGAAGTGCTCAAGTTGGAACTTGAGAAAACCAAAAAATTAAAAAAGTTGCTATCAAAATTTGAAAAAGAAGCACAACTTCAGAAAAAGTTTTTACTTCGTCAAGCTAAGAAAAAGAAGAAAAAACGTGGGCATTAAACTAGGCACTATCGATATTGTTGTTTTCGCTACGCCTGAAAAATTGTTAAATCATTTGACAAAAATAACTGATAAAAATTTGCGGCCAAATGATGAAAAGAGAAACACTATTCACCTTAATGATTTAGCTATTGGTAATAAATTTCCTCAACCAAGTAAACACGTTATGCTCTGCCATCATAATTTTTGATTAAAATGAAATCAATACTTAAATTTAAAAATCAGCCAATACATTGCCCTCTTTTATCTTGGATAAAAAATATAGTAGGCAAAGCGATTAGCGAAAATAACATGAGATAAAACGCAGGCGCAATTCTATTGCCTGTTACTTCGATTAGCCAAGTTGCAATTAAGGGGCA
Organism: Gammaproteobacteria bacterium; assembly: GCA_021324335.1. GTDB lineage: Bacteria > Pseudomonadota > Gammaproteobacteria > DSM-16500 > DSM-16500 > Aquicella. Next base: position 9,386 of record JAJPJH010000044.1, on the reverse strand, counting down.
TGTCCCCCCGAAAATAGCTAAGCCCATATTAAAACCAAACGAGAGACCTGTATAACGTATTTGTGTGTTGAATGATTCAAGCATGCATACAAAAGAAATAGGAAGAAATAGGCTAAATAATATCGTGAATAATCCCATTGCGAGATAAACGTTTATCAATGTTCCAGAAGATAATAATAAAAAAAGTGGATAAGGAAAAATAAAAAACCCTATACAGCTAATAGATAATAAAAGTTTACGATTAATATAATCACCCCAGTAACCAACTATAACTATTAAACAAGCGAGAAATAGCATAAAAATACTATTAACAAGCAGGGCAGTGAGATAGGTATAATGATTAACAGTCGTAAGATATGTCGGCATCCAGATGAATAGCAACTGATAAAATACGCCAAAACAACTTGCAAGACTAAATACTAAAAGTAAATTCTTCAATGTGGCGGGTGTTTTTATTAAATATGAAAGAGGAAAGCGATGTTTTACCTCTTCTTCCATTTCTTTAAAATAAGGTGTTTCTGGTAAGGTTAGCCGTAATGCTAAACTTATCAAACACAATAACGTACCGGCCCAATATCCGGTTCGCCATCCCCAGGACAGTAATTGTGTTTCTGTAAAACTATTTACAATAATTAAGGAAGCAATCGAACTCATCAGAATACCAAGCGCAGCACTAAGCGGCACTGTACTGACCCAAAGTGTACGCTGGTTTGATGGTGCATATTCAGCAACGTAGATTGCAGAACCCGTATGTTCACCTCCAGCCGATAATCCCTGACATATACGAAGAATACATAATAAAATAGGGCTCGTAATGCCAATGGTATTATACGTAGGTAAACAACCAATCAAAAAAGTAGGCGCAGCTATGAAGACAAGAGAAATGACCAATGCCCGTTGGCGGCCATAGGTATCTCCAATCCAGCCAAATAATATACCGCCGAGTGGACGTACGAGAAAGCTTAATGCAAATAGCGTAAAAGTTAATGTTAGGGATAATAACGCATCATCAGAAGGAAAAAATAATTTGGAGATGACTGATGCCAAATAGCCGAATAACAAAAAATTATACCACTCGGTAAAATTTCCAATCGTGCCGCCAATAATAATATGCCATACAGCTACTTTGGAGGTTGAAGCTTGCATTATATTCTCATCTTATAATTTGCTTGGCTTATGTTATTAGGCATTACTTCACTGGAATTTGCAAATTGAGAAAATTTTGCTAATAGAAATTCATTATTATTTGCTCCTGCTGTTAAATAAACGAGACAATCTTGAGAGATTAAATTCTCGGCTTGTAAGGCGGCCCAAAACTCATATTTAATGGGTATTTTTGCATATGTTAACGAAGATTCGAGTTCTTTTCTAGTGCGAGCACCAACGACGACTCGTTCAACTTGTGGATGCGCATGGACAAACTGCATTGCCGCATGAGCAAGTGGAATACCAAAATTTTCACAAATAGTTAATAATTTCTGTTTTCTATTTTTAATTTCGTCAGATGCGGGTTCATATTTATAGAAATAATTCATCGGATCACTTAATATACCACCGGCATATGGGGCTGCAATATAAAGCTGAATGTGATGTTTCTTGCATAATGGAAATAATTCATTCAGTGCTGAATGGTCAAGCAAATTGAAACAGCCTGCAATCATGATACGATCAATCTTAAACTGTTCTTCCTTAATCAAATGAACACAAATGGCAATATCATTACTGCCTATTCCAGTGATTTCTATTTTATTATTATTTTTTAATTCATTGAACGCAGTATAACCATTTGTAATAAAGTTTGTGTAATGCGTTTTAAAATTCAATTTATGTGTTACTTCATCCATATCATGTAAATAGATAGCATGTACTCTTGGGAGACACATTCTCAGTTGGCTTTGATAAAAAGAGAGTTCAATTCCTTTTTTGCTATAATCGAAGCTTTGTGCAAGTTCGCTTCGGTTGGTAAAACCATTTGAATTTTCAGATTGACGATTAGGGTCAATAATACGGCCTACTTTAGTCGAAATTTTTAATTGACTCAGTTGATCTTCAGGTAAATCACGTAATGCAGTGCCTAATGTCGCTTCTTGTGCTCCATTACCGTAATGCGGGGCACAATCAATTTCATCTATTCCATTTTCAACAGCTAGTTTTACCGTTTGAATCATTTCTATAGGAGAAACCTTTTCTTTGCCCCAGTGCGCAAATCCTAGCACCAGCTTATGTGGTCTTGCTGATATCATAAATAGGACTTCCTTCTTCATACAAACCACCTGCCTTGTCCGATTGCCATCCCCAGTTATCGGAACCGGCATCATAGACTGCTTGAACAACATTATAACTTTGGCCGACATAATAATCTGGGAAATCAAAATTGAAGTCACCTGTACCGAAAATCGGAGTTTCACCTCCACCAGCAAGTAAAATAATCATGCCTAGAGAGGCAAGTGTTGATAGCAGACAAAGTGTGATGAGGTCCCTTTGAAGGCGCTTCATACATTCTTCTTAATTTAATACCTGTTTTGAAGTGTAACATATTCCCTAAAACCTATTTATTGTAATTTTGCAATACCATGGTAAATTACTAATATGTTTTAATAGGATTACAGTATGAATATGCCTGAGCATCATTCTGGATTGCGTCATATAGCGCTTTTTGTCAAAAATCTTGATGAATGTGTAGATTTTTATATTAATTTGTTAGGCTTTGAAATTAGCTGGCAAGATGGCGAGGATAAAATTCAGCTGACGTCTGGTTCTGATAATATTTCATTGTATCATGCGAAATCTGATTTTAATCCAGGTCAGCCACAACGGTTAAATCATCTTGGTATAGTATTAAAGTCTCGTGACCAGGTTGATGAATGGTACAATTTTTTATGTGCGAAAGGATGTTTTATTCAATCACCACCTACAGATTATAATGACCATACAAGAGGTTTCTTTTTAAATGATCCTGCAGGAAATATGGTGCAGATGATTTATTTTCCAGGCATGGTATTGAAATAATCAACTATTGATAAGAATATTTCTCTTATACCAAGTAGTTATCTCTACATCACGAATAAGTAGCTTTAGCACATTGATCCGTTTGTGCAAATTCGCGTTGCGGCTGAGCGAATGTATTGCTCAGCTGGAAAAGTAGGTTTTTTTCTTGAGCAGCGGCAGGGGGGCTTTTGCTGTCAGTGATGAAGTATTGAAACCTTTATTAGAAAAAAAACCTATTACGCCCCAATCTCTTGTTAAACCTCATGAGGAAGGCAAGTTAATAAAAAAGTGGGCAAGTGGCATGATAGAGGAATTACATGAAGCTTTGAGGGTGCTTTTGCCTTTAAAGAAGGACGAGTTAGACTTCATTCTGCAAATTTGCAAATCGTCTGAAATTACACCAGAATTGATAACAGCAGAAAAGCCACTTTTAGATATCATTCGGGTTCATCCGGGGCTTCTTTGGGCTGCAAAAGAGCGAACGCTCTAATTGGCTGTATAATGATTAGAAATAAGGGGAATGCGCAAATAATATGAAATAGAAGGGCGGTTTTCGGTTGTTACTATCGATAAATATTCATATCGATAGTAAAAATAATATCTAAATAGTGCCAATATTTTATTTAATAGCGTTAATTTACGTAATACGTAATCAGTCATTAAGTAAGCTCATTAAAATCGATGGAATAGTAGCTATTACTTCAAATTTATTGAAATTAATACCCAAAACAAGTGTAAAATCACCTAATGTTTAATAAGTTGAATATCTTATGCCGCATATACTTATCATTGCAGGCCCAAATGGCGCGGGAAAGACTACCGTGGCACCTGCCTTATTGAAGGAGGCGTTACAAGTCAGTCATTTTGTTAATGCTGATACAATCGCTGCAGGTCTTAGCGCCTTTGCGCCTGAAAAGGTAGCAATTCAAGCTGGTCGCGCCATGCTGGAACGGATCCACGTTCTAGCAAATGAAAGAGAAAATTTTGCTTTTGAAACAACCCTAGCAAGTCGTTCCTTTGCTCCTTGGATTGCTGATTTGAGAAAGCATGGCTATTTTTTTCATCTTACTTTTTTACTGTTAGATGACCCGGACTTGGCAGTCTCTCGTGTAGCCGAAAGAGTGAAGCTTGGCGGTCATTTTGTACCGGAAGAGACTATTCGCAGGCGTTATAAAGCTGGGCTTAGTAACTTTTTTAACCTATATGCACCGATAGCAGATTCGTGGCAAATGTATGATAATACAGAGATAGGGAATCTCTTGCCAATTGCTTCAAAAATAAACAACCAAGTAGAGATTCAAAATTCCTTAATATGGCAAAATTTGGTGGAGCGTTACCATGAAACCTCAAAAAAATGATGACAGAATAACACAAATTATGAATGATCCTGAAAGGGTGAGAGAGATTATTCAGTCTAGTATCAATGCTGCTTTATTAAAGCATAAGCAGGCAGGTAATCCCGTATGTGGATGGAAAAATGGGGAGGTTTTTTGGGTGCGGGCAGAGAATATTATTGTTAAGAAGAATTCAGCTTAATAGGCCCAAGGGTACGGAAGTTTCGACCAGCCGCCACTTTCCCAAAATGATAATCAAATCGCCCCCCTAAGAACTTTTCATATCAACATCGTCGAAAGAATAATTTTGGAAAAATAGATGAATAACACCTCATGCCGGGATTCGTGCCTAAGTCCCACATAAGTAGCAACTGCCCCTTTAAAGCGATTGAAATTTAAATAAAAAACAATAAAGTCACATTTTTTTGTTATAATTTCTATATCAAAAAACGAGGAGATTTTTAAGATGTCATCGATTGAAAGGACAGCCTATCCGCGTTTTGCAACGGGTCGGGTTCTGAAAGAACGTGAATCAGCTGTATCTCTTTGTTAAAATCACCTTGTTTAATCAAGCAGACGTTTAACTGGAAAAAAGGAATTGAGGTGAACTTTATTAAAAAGCATATTATTGCATTATTCCTAGCTATAACTCTTACAATAGTTACCCATGCGGAATCTAATTTTAAAGTTTATTTGGCAAAAGATATTCTTTGGCAAGATGCGACCGGACATTCACCAAAGGGAACTAAAATTGCAATTTTGGAAGGTGATCCCTCAAAGCTAGGGCCCTATATCGTGCGTGTGAAATTTCCAGCGAATACCCGAGTAGAACCTCATTTTCATCCGTCGATGGAATGTGCTACGGTTTTATCAGGGGTGTTATTTGTGGGATTGGGAGACAAATTTGATGAGAAGAAAGCGGTTGCATTACCGGCTGGAAGTTTTTCTTATATGAAGCCTTATACGCATCATTATGGATTTACGCGGGAGGAAACGATTATTCAATTACAAGGGGTGGGGCCTTGGAAATTAATAAGCGTGATATCGGTAAAACCTAGTTTTTTGAAAAATCAGCTTGATAAAGCTTATTAATTTTGTCTTGAGTGAGTGGTACACGGCTACTAGCAAAAGAATGCAACGGTAATGAATTAATTTCATCATGAACCAAACTATTATTGTCGAAATTCTCAAGTAATATATCGAGTAAATCTTCTCTCCGTTCTTTTGATACAACATGCAAAGCAATTGTCCCTTCAAAAAGCACTGATTCTATCGACATATTGTTAAGTTTATAAAGCTCAATGAGTTCTTTCAGTGCATTTGGTGTGAAGTCAGGTGAAAGATAGATTTTTTGATGCACTTGCTAGTCAACAAATTACATTTGATAAAAAATAAATGGTAGGTATCGGATCCTTTAAAAGTTAAAGGATCCGTATGGTGTTAAATTGTTTCAGATCAATCAAATGATTAGATTTATCCCCTTTTGACACGAATGGGGGCCGAGCCTCATAATAAAACTGTTAAAAAGACAGATGGCAAGATAATTCACTTGAAAGCAGTTAAGAGTTAGGAAAAAATACATACCAGGATTAATAACCTTAGGAAAGAATAATATGTTCAAGCTATTTGATCGACTTATGGGAAGAGAAACCAGTGTGATGCTCAATGTGGACTTTGAGGATCCTACTAGCGGCTCAGCATTTGTGCCACTTTCCTTTATATGTAATTCCAAGAGTGACTTTGCGGATGTATATGAAGGAATAAAATTAGAAATTGAGAATGTCCAATCGAGTAGTAAAAATACAACGTTTAAAATTAAGCTCAATGGAAAATTAAATGGCAATGATCTCAAGCAAGAATTTAAGGATTTAGATTCTTATCGCTATTTCTTAGAAAATAACTCTTTGATCAAGCCAAGTATTAGGTTTGTAAACTAGGTGGGTGTTAGCTAGTAAGTTATCCATAACTATCGATAATCATAATTATCGATAGTTGATTGAAACTTCATAAGTAAGATATTAATTGAAATAAGATAAAACTGACATCAGCCCCTGTACCATAATTGCGAGTGATACTCCATATGCAAGAAATTTTTGTAACGTGCTTAGAGCAACTTCCGTAACTACTTTTTTGTCATTAACATAAAGCTCGCCTGTTTTTTTATGATATTGGAGTCTCATAACTTCACCATTATCACATGTTACAGTAAAGATTTCTTTTATTTTAGAGTTAGACATTTTACTATTCCTTGTATAATAAACGATTTCTTCTTTAAAAAATTTAATAAAGAGAATTAATGCATAAAGCTAATTCATTTAAATAGCTATCAAAATATTTTTCTATTTCACTTATATTCGGTTTTAGGAAGAAACAATAATTCTCACCATATTCTATTGGTATTTCTAAAATACCGTGTTCGTACATGCCAGAGGTACCCCATTTTGATCTGATGGTATCTTTATTTTTTACAATTCCAGCATGTTTTACTGTAGATTCATAATATATAATTAATTCTCCACCAGTTATTTCTTTTTTGTTAACTGGTATTAATAATTTCTTAATATCCGCTATCCAAGCCATAAAAAAAGAATTGCCACAAGCGCAATAAAAACCTAAGTCACGAAGTTTTTTAATTTTTTGAAGATAGTTATTTGAATTTGCTAAACCTAGTGCATATTCATAGCCAGTGATATCTTCAGGAAACTCGGAGCTGGATCGTATAAATAATATATTATGCTGATATTTATTTTTCAAATCATTCAATTCAGGTACAGCCTGACTATCATGTTTTTTACAAATTTCACTCAACTCAAATCTTAATTTTTTATCATTCATATTCAATTTCCTTATAAATTTAAGTTAATATGCCCGGTAATTTCTCTATCGGCGCACAAAAATCAGCTTATAACCATATTTTAAATATTTCATAAAACTTATAAGGAAACAAAATTAATTCTTTCTTTCTCTTTTTATCCATTACCTTAATACGTTTCTCAATCTTCATCGCTATCGATTTGTCACCCTGAATTTGCCATGATTGTGCGATTTTTATAGGCTTAAAACTTCGAGTATATTTGCATTTTGCTGTTCCTTCTTGATGCTCTTTATATCGTCTATCAAGCTGAGTAGTATATCCTGTATAGTAAGACCCATTTATACACTCGAGAATATAAATCCAAAAAATTGATGTGCTCATTCCGATTACCCCCAAGATTAGTTGTGGGAGAACCTGATATCAGTAATAATCCATAATCAGTTTTATGCCCTGACTACAGGATTAAACGAATTATAGACTGAAATACATAGTTATAGGCAAAGAGGCGCTGGACTAAATTGAGATTGATCTTTATGAACGTTAAACAACTAACAAATGAGGCCGTTGATGTAACAGATTGGCTTCGAGATGAGGAATTTGCCGAATATCCAGAAGGTGCCCGCGATAAAACTCTTCTTTACTGCCCGAATCCTTCGCCCTATAGTTTTTTAAAAGCTGGACATCGGTACCTTTTTAAAAGGTCATCTCCACGATATAGCGAACAGTTTTGGGTTGAAATTTTTGCCTATCAGTTAGGAACTAGGATGGGAATTCCTGTTCCAGCTACCTTTGTTGCCTACGATAGTAAAAAAGAGCAATCCGGCGCTTTGATAGAATGGTTTTTAAACCAGATTGGTTCGTTTAGTCAGGAAGTATTGATCCCTGGCGGTGATTACTGCCAGCAATACATTCCCAATTTCGATCGTAAAAAAGGAAAGCAGCATAATTTTGAAACTGTTGCACAAATTTTTGGCGATTTAAGTAAAAAACATGCCGGCTTTAGTGAAGATTGGAAAACCTATTGGGCAAAAACCTTTATATTTGATGCACTTATTGGAAATACCGATCGTCACCAAGATAATTGGGGTATTATTGAAAATCCTCCCACTGGAGAAATGCGGATTTCACCTGTGTTCGATAATGGAACTAGTATGGGGCATGAAATCTCTCCTACTAAATTTGACTCTTACACTGATGCTAGCCAACTGGAAAAATACTTAAACAGAGGTTGGCACCATATGAAATGGAAACTGAGCGATACTGCCCAGGCTGGGCATATAGAGTTACTCAAAAAGTTTATTAATAAGTATCCAGAAACACGACAACTCATGGTGACTTGCCTAAAAATGGTTAATTATGAAACACTTAAAACTATATTAGATAATCTTGTCGAATTTGATGTACCTGTGCGATTAAGCAAAGAACGCGCAAATTTTATGTTAGAATTACTAAACTTCAGATACCAGCGATTATTAAATGAGCTACAGAGTTAACTATGCGATTTATTGAACACATTATAGAACCCACAAAACTTCTATTGGCTTGGCAAGCCTCAGATGAAAAACATCGCACCCGCTACATTGTGGCGGAGCTTAATCGCATGGATAAAGAGATTAGTCTTGTTTATTTAACCCAGACGAGTGACTTTATTAAAGCCAAAGAACATGGCTTTGAAGCATATCCTGCATTCCCGGATGTCAATAAAACTTATCATAATGTACTCGATGCCTTTATGCGTCGGTTGCCTCCACGTACCCGAGGAGACTTCCCCCAATATTTAGAAGGATTAAGATTGAAGCCAGATGTTCAGATAAGCGATTTTGCATTATTAGGTTATTCAGGAGCCAAATTATTATCTGATGGATTTTCCCTTATTCATCCTTTTGATAATGTGGATGGCTCATGTGAATTGCTACTAGAAGCAGCGGGCTTTCGACATATACAACAAAATAAGGCAAACATCCATATTGATGAGCAAGCTTTCTTTTCAAAAGAGTTTAATGAGGCAATTAAAGAAGATGCCATCCGTATCGATGTTAAAGGCAATCATATCGGCTATGTTAATAGGGGACTAATCCCTACGGTTTTAAATTGGATGGAAAAAGATCGCATTAAAGGGGCCTGGGTAGAAAAAATAAACGGAACTCCGGGGAAGCCTGCTGTTTATCTATATGTTAAAGTAATTTCTCAGCTTTAATGTTAAGCGGGAATCTCTGCGAATGATGATGGCCGGTAATTTTTGTTACCGG
>JAJPJH010000080.1 GCA_021324335.1 Gammaproteobacteria bacterium | reverse complement strand
GAACAACAAGCGATGTTGTTGAAACGTTAACTTAAACCGCCGTATGCGACACCGCACGTACGGTGGTGTGAGAGGACGGCGGCGTGAGCCGCCTCCTACTCGCTAAGATTAGTGAATATTTCCTTCTCTAATCCATGTTTGGGAGCGTCCAAAGGCTGATATACCAACATAGCCTTTTACATTGAGCTTTTCGCCCCCTTCTACTACCTGAATAGTGCAATGGTAAACCTTTCCACTTTTAGGCTCTAAAATAGATCCGCCTGTCCAGAGAGAGGGATCATTGCCATCTTGTTTAAGGCCTTCAAGGATTACCATTCCTAAAATGGGTTTATTATATTTGTCTCCTGTGCAGGCCGTGCATAACGGGTGGGGATCATGCCCCGGCTGAGGAAAAATTTTAACCACTTTTCCGTAGAGAATATGATCAGATGATTCCCACAGTTGCAAAATGGACTTAGGCTGACCCGTTACATCGTCTATCGTCTTCCAATAGCCAACGGGGGAATTACTAGCAGCATGAACAATTAATACCCAAGATAACGAAAAGCAAACAACTATTAACTTAATAATAGACTTCATTACGATACCCTCACCTTGTCTAATTCTGAAAAAATCCTGTTTTTTATTTCATCAACAGATCCTGTTCCCTCAATTTTTATATATTTTGGTCTATGGTCTTTCCCTCCTTTGAAATGTATATAGTAATCTCTTAACGGGCTCGTTTGCGCCTGATACACAGCAAGACGCTTACGGACAGTTTCTTCACTATCATCAGTACGCTGAATTAGCGGCTCGCCTGTTACATCATCCCGGCCTTCCACTTGGGGTGGATGATAGAGGAGATGATAAATTCTACCGGATGCAGGATGAATACGACGACCTGTCAAGCGTGTCAAAACTTCCTCTTCTGGGACATCAATATCGATAACATAATCAATAGAGGTTTGTCGATGAAGGGCTTCTGCTTGATCCACAGTGCGAGGAAAACCGTCTAAAAGAAAGCCATTGTGGCAATCCGGTTGTTTAATCCGATCTTTGACTAGCTGAATGACAATCTCATCCGGCACTAAGCGACCACTATCGACGATTTCTTTGACCTGTTTCCCCAATGCGGACCCCTGCTGGATAGCAGCCCGCAAAATCTCACCGGTAGAAATTTGTGGAATATGATATTTTTCTGTAATGAATTTGGCTTGTGTACCTTTCCCTGCCCCAGGACATCCGAGCAAAATTAAACGCATCACCATACTCCCGTATAAAAAGGTGGGATTATTTTAGTGGGGATGAGAGGTGAACTCAATCGTATTTTCGTCCTCCAGGACGGGGAGCAGTTTTATTTTCTTGATTTTCTTCATCCTGCGGATTCGTTTTCGGGACACTAGGAAGTTTACTAAGTAAGGAAAGTCTTTTGAGATATTCCTCGATATTGTTAGTTATTTTTCCATAGCTTTCTACTTTTTGTAGGAGTTTTTTTTCTATTACGGGGTTATAAATTGCTTTTCGTGTTTTTTGTATGATTTCTATAGCCTTCATCATCTCATTTTTTGCACGCGCGAAAAATGCCTCTTTTTGGTTATCTGGGTAAAGCCTTGCTGATGCGATCAAATCTGCAGCTTTTTTTCGATATTTTTCGGCTTCCAAAATAGCATACGCATATAGTACCTCATTTTTTTTAGCTACCATTTTTATGGTCCTCGTTTTAAGGGGATCCCTCTCGTATACGCCTGCAAAATTTGTAACGCTCGCTGACTACCTAATTCATTCCATTGTTCATATGCTTCTAACGGCAACAAATCCGATGTAGAAGGAATGGATTGCAACACATCCATTAAGGCAACAAATTGTATAGCTAATGATCCATATAAATCATTCGCCTTATGGGATATGGCAATATAGGCTTTTCGGCCCATATTTACAAAATAAGAAAGTTTAACATGACGCTTTTCTGCTACCCGTGGAAATAATCCTGCAAATAACAAGCACTGATCACCCACGCATTGTAGAGATTGCTTACGCTCATTTTCTCGCCGTTTAACTGCTTCAAGAAAAGCTGTGGCAAAAATTTGTTTAATCAGTTCAGGTTGATGGGTATAACGCATTAGTAATGAAACCAGATAATATTCCACCTCTTCTTTTAATGAAATGGAACAACGATTTTCTGCTTGTTTAATCGTGTCATGCCACAGGTGCATCGGGGTCTCACGAATGACTAAGCTCATAAATCACCTCACTTATACCTATCTATAATTATAAGATATCGCAGGCAAGAAAGAATGATAAGATAGGATATTTTGGCTAAATCGTGTAACATATGGACTAAATTGCTAATAGAAATAGAGAGTTATGAGCCGCCATAAAACCTTATTTATTTCCGATTTACACCTGGAAGAAGGCCATCCTGAGACAACGGAGCAGTTTTTGACCCTTTTAAAAAACTGTGATGAATCTATTGATGCGCTTTATATTTTAGGTGATTTATTTGAAGCTTGGATTGGTGATGATGACGATACACCTTTTCATCGGGAAATTATCCAAGCACTCCGCACGGCTACTCAAAAAGGATTGCCCATTTATTTCATGCGTGGCGATCGGGATTTTTTAGTAGGAAAAAGATTTGCGCGTGCAACAGGGTGTCAATTACTAGCGGATGAAGAAAAAATTATGCTTTATGGTACACCCGTTTTGTTGATGCATGGAGATACGTTATGTACACGGGATGTAGCGTATCTAAGATGGCGGAAAAAATCGCATAATCCTATTTTGAATACCTTGCTATTTTCTATGTGGCCTTTAGCATTTCGACGTTGGTTTGCGAATAAAATGCGGAAGAAAAGTATGGCGCATACGCAATCTGTTGATAAAGAGATTATGGATGTGACACAGGAGGAAGTAGAACAGCGGATGCAAAAACATGGGGTTCAGTATCTAATTCATGGTCATACACATCGGCCGGGAATTCATGAGTTTACACTGAATCAAGCGAATGCCATGCGGATTGTGTTAGGCGCGTGGCATGGGAAAGGAAGTGTGCTGGTATGGGACCAGGCAGCTAATAAACGGATTATTACAGAAATAATATAATGTTCAATTTTCAATAAAATTACTTTTCAAAGTATGACAAGCTTTCTCATCCACTAATGGGATCAAATCTTGATAAATCGTCGCTAAATCTAAACACCGAATTTGCTGCTCGAAAGCTTCTAACGCTTCCATATCATCATTTATCATCGTTGATGCAGATTGATTTTCTAATTCAGATAATCGTTGTGCTTTCTCATAGCGCAAGGAATCATAATATTTCAGTGCAGACGGAATATCGATACTGTTACGTTTTAAACAATTTATTAATACAAACGCATCTTCGATCGCTTGATTCGCACCTTGACCGAGAATAGGGCCTAAGGAATGTGCTGCATCGCCAATTAAAGTAATACGTGAAGTAGATCTAACAGGCTGTGGTGATAAAGTATAAAGTGGTAAATGGAAACGTTGGGCGCTTGGAGGAGCGGAAATGATTTGCTGCACTTGGGGATTCCAATCAGCACAAAGAGTTTGGAGCTGTGTGATGCCTTCTTCTTGCGAAGCGAGTTGTGCTGCTGGCATTTTAATAGGTAAATACCACATAAAACGATCGCCATGTGCAGGCCATGCAATACACATTTTGCCTTTGCCTATAGCAACAAAAACTTCATCAGAAGCTAAACTGGGAACATGTTTTCGCTCACTCATTCCACCCCACCAGCAATTATTAGTATATTGTATAGCATAATGAGGAAGATTTTTCCTCACTGTGGAATAAATACCATCAGCGCCAACTACCATATCAGCACTTTCCTGTGTACCATCGGAAAAAAATACTGTCGCTTGATGAGTGTCTTCTTTTATTTCAATAACACGCTTGTCTAACTGTAAAATCGAATCAGAAAGGTGCGTCATTAATAATTGTTGAAATAGGCTTCGATCAATAGGTAATACTTCTCCACCAATTAAAGTAAAAAATGAAGAATAATCAGCAGTAAAAATTATTTCCCCTTTTGTTCCTACCATTTGGCAACCTTTTACGGACACCCGATAAGGTATAATACAATCCCCTAATCCTAACCAATTCAAATAACGTATAGCATGCGGCCATAACAATAAACCACCGCCGATATTCCTTAATTTTTTAGCTTTATCATATAATTTCACTTCAATGCCTTCGCGTTGACATGCTCCTGCTAACGTTACTCCAGCAATGCCGGCGCCAATGATAATAATTTTCATTGCCTCTTTTCCTTTAAATTTTCTATAATTTTCGCTGCTGCATTTTCACTGAACCGTTCATGGGCTTCTATGTATTCCATCACCGTATTCACTTGCTTCCATCGTCCTTGCCGCATAATCGCCGGCAAGGTTGCACCCATACGGCTCGCACTGCTAGCTAATCCTCTACGTAGGCTATGGCTGCTTAATTGCTCTGCATAAGGAAGATGACACGCATGCGCCCGTTTTTTAAGAATATGATTAACAGATAAGGGTGTGAGTGCCCTTTCTTCCAACATGCCGTTAGGAAAAATCCGCCGAAAAAGGGGGCCCTGTTGGATACCAGAATGATCTAACCACTGTTTTAATGCATGAACAGGACAAAGGGGTTGTTTACCGAATGGAAGGGCACAATATTGACCTTCATGATTTTGATCTGTTTTTGAGTGTGGAATGAGAATTTCTATCCCCTCTTGTTCCCATTTTATATTTTCATAATGAATCGCAACCAATTCACTACGACGAAAGGCACCAAAAAAACCGATTTGTAATAACGCATTGTCACGATAGCTGACTAAGGTATTTTCTGCTTGCAGCAATAAAACAATTTTCAGTAAATCCTCCGGCAGCAAAGGCCATGCTTTTTCTTTAGGCTTACCATGTATACGCGTAATGCCCGCTAATGTTTTGCTCACAGCAGGATGAGCAGTAGGATCCGTAAATCCTTGATAAGTATGCCAATGTTTTAAGGCGGTAATGCGTCTTGCTAATGTCCGGGGATTAAGCGCAGAGGCATAGGTTTGTAGATAATGAATAATAGATTCAGACGTAGCTGGCAGACGGCCGCCCCAATTTTCAAAATGTTGGATATCTTTTCGATAGGCTTTACGGGTATTTTCGCTGGTAGCAGCCTTTAGGTAAGGATTAGCCACCCATGAAGACACTTCTTTATTACCTACTTGGAGGTTAGAGATAATGAGTGAACTTTTTTTAGTCACAGGTAGTCCCTTGATCGACTCATGCAGTATATTTTTTGTTAAGTGAGCTACTAATAAACCGCATACTTTAGGTTTAAGCAGGTTAAAAATCAAGAATACAGTTATTTTTACAGCAGAATGGGGCTAATCATTTCTTATCCATCTTCATTTAAATTAATATTCTCCCCCCATTTTTCCATAAAGCAGATATCTTGGAGTTTGCGACGACCCGCATAAGGTTTATCTTGCCCCTTAAGCTTACCGATACCCAGCAAAGCAACTACCCGCACGTGATCAGGAATAGTGAGCACAGATTTCACCTTATCTTCAAAAAAACCCTCCATAGGTGCAGTATCATAACCTAGCGCTTCTGCCATCCACATCATGGTGGTAAAAGCAATCATGACATGACGATTAACCCATACAGCATAATCGGGTGCAATACCCATTGCATTGCCCGCAGGAGCGTTAAAAGTTTTATTTATTACTTCTCGTACCCGTTGGTTTTGATCTTCACTGAAACCATGTTTCGCTGCTTCTGCCAACACTTCATCTAAATTGTTACTTCTAGGAGCATGCAAATCACCGCAACAAACGATCACTACGCCAGCCTCTTCTACCTTCGCCTGACCCATAGCAGCTTCGCCTAGATGTCTCTTTTGTTCTGCATCGCGAACGACAATAAATCGCCATGGCTGAAGATTATATCCACTCGGAGATTCGATACCCGCTTTCAGAATTGTTAACAGAATATTATCGGGGACTAGTGAACCATCAAAACTTACTGTGGCACGTCGTTTTTTTAGCAATTCACTGAGAAGGGCTTCTTCTTGAGAATGAGTTTCTAAATTGGGTATTTTCATTTACCACCTCAAAATAGGTCGCATTTCATTGTATGATTATCGGTAACATGTTACCGCTGCAAGATCCCTATTGTAATGAGAATTTTGTTCATTTCATAATGGGCTTGACTTCGTAGATATATGGGTCAATCCGCTTTCCCCTACTTCGCCTCTAATATCCATAATGGAAAACGGCCGACCACACCCTGCTTCGTAATGGTAAAATAGTTAGAAGCCGCTTCCGCCACTTTTTCTTCTGAATATTGAGAAATAGCGTACGGATTAGCCTGTTTAATCTGTTCTACATTTTGGCAATCGTTTAAATTAATACGATTATTGAAAATAATTCGTTGAGAACAAACGTTACGCAAGTGCCGGAAAATGAGATCGTGGCTTAAGTAAGCATCCTTACAGCGGTTACTACCAAAATAAAGATACTGATAGGTATTAGCAACCAGTACGGTCTGTACAGGTCCCCCAAATGCTTCGAGTTGTTCCGATAATTCATGTAACCGTAATTTTGCAAATTTAACGCGGGAATTATTTAAATATTTTCCTAACCATTCACACACCTCAATATCATAGGGGTGAATATCAATACCGATACTACGCGTACACGTTGGAGCTTGACTAGCAGCAAAAACAAAAAAACCTTTTGAGCTACCCACTTCAGCAAAACTAGCCATATCGGCGGGAAAATATTCTCGGAGGATTTTATAACGCGCAGCCAATTTACGTTTAGGCTTTAATCTTCCGCCAGAGATTTTGTAAGTATGATTACTAGGGTACGAATCATACAAATATTGAATATAAGCTTGCTCAGATGGAGAGTAAGAAGAAGAGGGAAAAAAGAATTGTTTTAGATATTGAATCATAGCTGCAGTTTTTCATCCTAAAAGAAAAATATCCTACGTAAAAGGCCATAAACTTAATTGGTCTCATCCTAACAGATAAATTAGTAAAAATAAATAGATTACATTGGATTGTGACCTTATAATCTTATATTTTGAAACCAAAATATATTAGCCATAAATTTTACTGTTTCCAGCGGCTTTTTTAAAATATAGACAGTCTGAATAAACATCCGTTTTAATGAACTATTGCGTAGAAATCGTTATAAATTTTGTTTAGAATAATGATACAATCAAGTTAGTAAATAAACAATCAAAGGAGACTATAATGAATCCAAGATACAGAAAACAAATAACATTATTAGAAGAAAATTTAAAAAAATATCTACCAAAATCAGAAGACTTACCCACTACTAAAAAAGACAACAACAAAGCTGATAAACAACTCGCTTTACGAATAACAGCCCCTTTAACAACGAGCTCATCCAAATTTGGTCTTTTTGCCACAGATAAAACAAGATTTCTTGCAAGTGCTTCTAAAAATCAATTAATCAAGTTTTTTAAACAGGAAGCCCAAGATAGTTGGGTGAGAAAGCATGCGGAAGTTTTGGAAGATATTAAATCATCTGGACGTTGGCTACCTGGAGAGCCTGAAAAATATTTTGTGTAAACGGCCATTCCATTGATTAAACTCGACCTTCGAATTCAATCATAAATCTAGCCAGAGCGGGTTTCCAATCACGAATGGGCAG
>JAJPJH010000093.1 GCA_021324335.1 Gammaproteobacteria bacterium | reverse complement strand
GGCTGCAAGTCATCAAGCTGGCCGGTAAATGGCTCATGAAAAAAATCACCGATGCTGTTTCTATTCTTCTCCGCTGGATTTACACGGCTTATATCGCACTGATGGCAGGCACTACTATTTTACCATTATGGTTATTCGTCTATTTGGCTTCTCCTCAGGCAGCGGCAAAAGCTTGTCGGCTGTGGACAAAGTTTTTGTTGAAAGTATCTTTTTGTCCCATGAAGGTCACCGGTTTGGAGCATTTAACACAATCACCGGTGATTTTCGCTGCTAACCATGCGAGCTATATAGATGTGGTGGTTGCTTTATCCATTGTCCCGCCTGATACGCGTTTTGTTGGGAAAAAAGAATTATTTTCTGCCCCTTTTCTTCGGACCTTTACCCATAAATTAGGTTATCTCGCTGTGGATCGCATGGATTTCTCCAAAGGAATTGAAGATACCCAACGCATTGAAGCGACATTAAAACAAGGCCTTTCTGTTTTTATTTTCCCTGAAGGTACGTTTGGCTATGCAGCAGGGTTGCGGCCATTCCGTTTGGGTGCGTTTAAAATTGCGGTAGAAACGCAAATACCCGTTTGTCCTATGGCTTTAAGTGGGACACGGACTATTTTGCGTGAAGAAGAAAAATTATTACGTCTAGGAAAAATCACGGTCACCATTTGCCAGCCTATCATGCCGAAAGGCAGGGAATGGCAGGATGTCGTTCAATTAAGAAATGACGTGAGAAGTGAAATTAGTCGATATTGCGGTGAACCTTCCTTAGATTTAATTGCCGCCCAACCGATTGCTCCAAAATTACCCCATACTTAATAGGAGAGCATGGTGCCAAACCGCCGTTTGACTGCTATTATCGCTTGGTGTCTTTATGATGCAGCCGCTGCTTCTTTTTCCATTATTGTGATGACGTTTATTTTTGCGACGTATTTCACCTTAAAAATCGCTGAAAATCATATTGTGGGCACTTACCAATGGGCGAATGCAACCTCCTTAGCAGGTATTATCATTGCCCTTGCGAGTCCTTTATTTGGCGCCATTGCTGACCATGCGGGTCACCATAAACGGTGGCTTTTCTTTTTCAGTGCTCTTTGTATCGTTAGTACGGCTTTACTATGGTTTGCTTACCCACATCAAGGTGTTTATTTTACCCTCACCTGCGTTGTGTTAGGTACGATTGGTTTTGAAATCGCCCTGGTATTTTATAATGCTTTTTTACCGTATCTTGCCCCCAAGGCTTATTTAGGCCGTATTTCTGGTTGGGGGTGGGGGTGTGGTTATTTAGGTGGAATTTTAGCGCTAACGATCACGCTCGTGCTATTTGTTAAAACCAACATCTTTCATCTCGATACCCAAACAGCGGCTCAAATCCGCATTGCGGGGCCTTTTGTTGCTATTTGGTATGCGGTATTAGCAGCTCCTTTGTTTCTTTTTGTTCCTGAACTCCCGTCTCCCTCCACGACGTTCAGGAGTGCTATTCATGTAGGTGTCAAAGAATTAATGGGCACGCTAAAAAAATTACCCCATGAAAAGAATATCTTGATTTATCTGATTTCCCATATGATTTATACCGATGGGCTGAATACTTTATTTGCTTTTGGGGGCATTTATGCAGCAGGAACCTATGGCTTATCGTTCGAGCAAGTACTATTACTCGGTATCACCATGAATATGACGGCTGGATTAGGTGCACTTTCATTGGCTTGGATAGATGATTATTTAGGCTCAAAAATAACAGTTATTTTGTCTCTTTTTTTCATGGTGATCTTGGGTATCCCTATTCTTTTTCTGCACAGTAAGGCGATTTTTTGGGTAATGGCGCTCTTGCTTTGCATTTTTGTCGGCCCTGTTCAATCGGCTAGCCGGTCGTTAATGGTGAGGTTAATCGCAGATAAAGAGATGTCCACAGAAATGTTTGGGTTATACGCCTTATCAGGTAAGATTACGGCTTTTATCGGACCTTGGTTATTAGGGATGATGACGTTGTTTTTTAACAGCCAACGGGTGGGAATGGCGACGGTGTTAGTTTTTTTTGCGATTGGCGCGTTGTTGCTGTTCTTTGTAAAAGAAAATAAATTTTCAACCTTAACAATAGAGAAGGGTTACGTATGAGTACTCATATCCATGCGATTACTGATGATGTATTTGAAAAAGAAGTGATTGAATCTAGCATTCCCGTCCTTGTCGATTTTTGGGCGGCTTGGTGCGGCCCTTGTAAGGCGCTGGCACCTATCTTAGAGGATCTTGCTCCTCATTATGCTGGCAAGGTGAAGTTTGTGAAACTGGATGTGGACCATAATCCCTCTACTCCTCCTAAATTTGGTGTGCGTGGTATTCCTACCCTTATTTTATTTAAAGATGGCCAGGTGAAAGCGACACAAGTGGGGTTGTTAAATAAAGCGGATTTGATGGCGTTTATTGATAGTAATATCTAACCGATATGTGCCCGGAAATGGGATGGGGATAGTAGAATTTTCAGCAAGAACACTGACGCTTTGGTACGGCGTGTTGATTGCTCCGAGTGCGCCATCCATGGCGCTTAGGATGGCATCCATGCCATCGGTCGCAAACCATCAACACTTTGTACCTAAGCGTCAGTGTTCTTGCTGAAAATTCTACTATCCCCATCCCATTTCCGGGAGGGGCTGGATATTTGTAAAAATTAATGCTATGGTGATCGGCGTAGGTAGAGAGCCTCTTTTACCTGTCGTTATTCCGTAGGATAAAGTCAGGGTCTGGTATCACTTCTGTCGTTAAAAACTCACATGATCATTAAGGTTTAAAGTACATATGAATTTAACCGAGCTTAAAAAGAAAAGTGCAGCTGAACTTATTAGTTTGTCTGAACAATACGGCCTGGAAAATATGGCCCGATCAAGAAAACAAGATATTATTTTTGCTATTTTGAAAGAACATGCTAAACGTGGGGAAGACATCTACGGAGATGGGGTGTTAGAAATTTTACAAGACGGATTCGGTTTTTTACGCTCGGCAGAAGGCTCATATTTGGCAGGCCCGGATGATATTTATGTTTCTCCTAGTCAAATTCGCCGTTTCAATTTACGTACGGGCGATACTATTTCCGGTAAAATTCGGCCGCCCAAAGAAGGCGAGCGTTATTTTGCCTTGTTAAAAGTTGACGATATCAATTTCGAATCGCCTGAAAATACCAAAAATAAAGTTTTGTTTGAAAACTTAACTCCGTTATTCGCTGAAGAACGGCTGATTATGGAATGCGGTAATGGTAGTACTGAAGATATTACTGCGCGCGTCATTGATTTAGTGGCACCGTTTGGTAAAGGGCAACGTGGTTTGATTGTATCTCCGCCTAAAGCGGGTAAAACCATGATGCTGCAAAATATTGCGCATTCTATCGCACACAATCATCCTGAATGTTATCTCATCGTTTTATTAATTGACGAACGTCCGGAAGAAGTCACTGAAATGTCTCGTTCTGTTAAAGGTGAAGTGATTGCCAGTACCTTTGACGAACCTGCTGGTCGCCATGTACAAGTCGCTGAGATGGTGATCGAAAAAGCAAAACGTTTAGTGGAACATAAACGTGATGTCGTGATTTTATTGGATTCTATTACTCGCCTCGCACGTGCTTATAACACGGTTGTGCCTGCTTCCGGCAAGGTATTAACAGGTGGTGTGGACTCCAATGCATTACAACGTCCTAAGCGCTTCTTTGGTGCGGCTCGTAACATTGAAGAGGGCGGTAGTTTAACCATTATTGCAACTGCGTTGATTGAAACCGGTTCTAAGATGGATGATGTCATTTACGAAGAATTTAAAGGCACGGGCAATATGGAAATCCATCTTGATCGTCGTATTGCCGAACGCCGTGTGTATCCTGCTATTAATATTAATCGTAGCGGTACGCGTCGTGATGAAAAATTCCTCTCTAAAGAAGAGTTACAAAAAATCTGGATTTTACGCAAGCTTTTACAGCCGATGGAAGAAGGTGCGGTGGAATTCCTTATTGATAAGATGAAAGATACCAAGACGAATGATGAATTCTTTGATGCGATGAAGAAATTTTAGCTTTAGGCTTGATAAGGAAGACCATGGAACGAAGAAACGTTATTAATACCGCGCACTTCTTACAAGGTATTAAGACGTTGGAGTCTTCCTTAATTCGCTTGCAAGCTTCAGCGCCTAATAGTATTGATTATGAAGTTTTTCGTAATACAACGGTTAAAGGATTTGAATTAACGCTTGAAACGTCAGGTAAATTATTGCGTAAAGCGCTTAAAGCGTATGCCAGCAATCCTGCTTCCGTTGATGAGTTGACTTATAAAGAACTATTACGTCATGCGCTGAAGCATGGTTTTTTACAAAGAGAGGCTGTGAAGCGGTGGTTTACTTATCGAGATAATCGGAATAATACGGCTCATGATTATGGGGTTGCTTTTGCAGAGACAACCTTGAAATTATTACCACAGTTTCTTTTAGATGCAAAAGAGTTGCAGCTTACTTTGCAAGAAAAACTCGGAGCGGAGGATGCTTGATTTGGAGCCAGAAGACCTGGCAATGGTGCGAGAAATTATCGCTAAGCATGTTCCGAATGAAATCGTGTGGGCGTATGGTAGTCGGGTAAATGGTCGTGCGCATGAAGGTAGTGATTTGGATTTAGTGATTATTCATCCTCCCGATGATTCCATTCCGCAAAAGAATCTTGCTGCGCTTCGAGAAGCATTTTTGGAGAGCCAGTTACCTATTCTGATAGATCTCTTAGATTGGGCCCAAATTCCTGATGAATTTAGGCAAGAGATTAAGCGGAACCATGAAGTTATTTATCCAATTTAATCTGTTAGTAACACATAGAAATGACCGGTTTTGTAGCATGTAGATTGTCCGCCGCTTCCTTCAAATGAAAGCCGTTCCGTATTTCAACGGCGGCAACCCTAGATGTTTTGCTAGGCTTTGTCCGATATCCGCGAAGGAGTGACGTTTGCCAATAGGACCAGGCGTGATAGCGGGGCCAAAGGCGATGATAGGAACGTGTTCGCGCGTGTGATCGGAACCTTGCCAAGTAGGATCGCAACCGTGATCCGCTGTAATAATGGCAATATCCCCTGGCCTTAATGTTTTTTCAAATTCAGGTAGCCAACTGTCAAAATCTTCTAATGCTTTTGCATAACCGATGACATCCCGGCGATGGCCGTAAACCATATCAAAGTCGACCAAATTGACAAAAGTGATACTGTTATCCGGTGCCGTTTTTGCTTCTTGAACGAAAGCGGCAAACAAAGCCGCATTGCCATCTGCTTTGATCGCATGCGTAATACCTTTATGAGCATAAATATCAGCTACTTTGCCAATAGCAATCACTTTACCGCCTGCTTGTATTAAATAATCGAGTAAGGTGGGTTCAGGTGGAGGTGTCGCATAATCATGACGATTACCGGTACGATAATAATGTCCCGGTTCGCCTAAGAACGGTCTCGCAATCACGCGGCCAATGTTATAAGCATCAACCAATTCGCGGGCAATTTCGCAAATGTCATAAAGCCGCTTTAAACCAAATGATTCTTCATGCGCTGCTACCTGAAATACGCTATCAGCTGAAGTATAGACAATGGGTTTGCCGGTCTTTTGATGCTCCTCACCTAACTCTTGGATAATCTGGGTACCGGAGGCATGTCTATTGCCCAGTACACCTGGAAGTTGAGCACGGCGAATCCATTCCTCTAACAAGGGTTGTGGGAAGCTAGGATAATCGGGTGGAAAATAACCCCATTCAAATAACACAGGCACCCCTGCCATTTCCCAGTGACCGCTTTGCGTATCTTTTCCCAAGCTGATTTCTTCTGAGCAGCCATAAGCCCCTTCAATTCTCACGGTGGTTTCCAACCCTGGAACAGGTTGGCCTTGGCTAATCGTAGCTGCTGCATTGAGACCAAGACGGGTTAAATTAGGAAGCCGTAACGGCCCCGTTCTCACTCCTAGTTGGTCTGCTTTTCCCTGTTGACAATATTCGGCAATATGACGCAGCGTATCAGCTCCTGCATCGCCATAACGATCGGCATCTGCGGTGGCTCCTAGCCCAAAGGAATCGAGCATGATAATAAAGGCACGTGGCATTATGCTTTCGCTCGGCAATAAGTTTCACGAATAAAAAAGGCGAGGACTAGGGCTATAATAAAAGATATCGGCATGATCAGCATAGCAAAATTGAAATCTTGCGCTGTGTAGACAGTATCGCCGCTTCGTTCCATTAGCCAGCCAAAAAAAGGCGGCACGATAAAGCCGCTAATCATAATACAGATAGAATCAATGCTGACAGCGGTACTGGTCAAATAAGGGGGATTAAGCTCGGCAATAGTCGGATAGGTCAATACTTGCGAACTCGTTACTAAGCCAATTAAAAAGAATAAGAAAATAATCGCTGGGAGAGAGAGACCTGGCATATACATCAAAATTAACATGACGATGAGGGATAAAATCGCGCCAATAATCATAGGGAGGACGCGGCGTTCAATGTGATCAGAAATCCAGCCATAGAGTAGCGAACCTACAATGACGCCTACGAAGAAAACAGTGGTCGCATAAGAAGCTTGTTCGGTGGTGATATGGTGGACTTCCGTTAAGTAAAGCACACCCCATAAGCCGCCGAGGATAAAGACGGGTAAATTAATGAGAGCGGTATAAAGTCCACCTAGCCAATTTTGGGGATTCAGGGCAGCTAGTTGAATACAGCGCCATAAGCCTAACGCTT
>JAJPJH010000083.1 GCA_021324335.1 Gammaproteobacteria bacterium | reverse complement strand
TGCCTAGACTCGCACTTCCGATCTCCACGGCGTGCAGCGGACTTTCACCGCCTAGAATTGCGCCATGCTTGGCGCACAAAAATGTGTCATCCCGGCGAAGGCCGGGACCCACCTATCCTTATCAGAAACGCCTGGGTTATAACACAAGCCTTAGAGGTCTATTTTCCGTGGATCCCAGATAGTTAGCGCTAAAAAACAGCGCTAAATTCTGGAATGACACATTCTTAGAAAATTTTCAATATAGTCAATAAATTAACCAATATTTATCATTAATCTTCTTTCTCTTTTCTAATGTTAAAATAAAAAAATAAGGCAAATAAAACGGAGTGGCTGGCTATGTACGGGAGAATTTGTTTTTTCATTTTGCTGTTCTGTATGACTGGCAGTGCTTACGCGGAATACTATCTAGTAGAATCTGCTCCTGAGCCCCAGCCTGTTTATATCGTCCCAAGCAGCAGCTCTGCTTGCTACACATGTGGATGCCAGTATGGGCCGCCTTGTTATTATCCGCCTACTTATATCTCTATCCACTCCACCGCACCCCATCGCTACCCTCATCGCAGCTATTCTTCCGGCCAAACCAATGAATATGCATGGATTGGAGACCCATAATAGGCTATGATGGCGCCTTTAAATTGAACACTCATTTTAAAGGAACTGATATGTCCAAAGTCATGCCTACTTACTACAATCAAATGCCTGTCTCATTTGAATATGGCCGTGGAGCATGGTTATGGGACCAAGAAGGAAATCAATATTTAGATAGCTTAGCGGGCATTGCCGTGTGTGCATTAGGTCATGCTCATCCTGCCGTAACAGCAACCATTATCGAACAAGCGCAAAAATTACTTCATACCTCTAATACGTATCATATTGCTAAACAAATAGAGTTAGCTGAAAAACTCACGCACGTATCGGGGATGGAGCAAGCCTATTTCTGTAATTCAGGTGCAGAAGCCAATGAAACAGCCATTAAATTAGCGCGTCTTTATGCAAAGAAAAAAGGAATTACTGAGCCGATGATTGTGACCATGAAAAATTCTTTTCATGGTCGTACGATGGCCACATTAAGCGCCTCGGGAACAGAACGTATTCAAATGGGTTTTGAGCCACTGGTAAAAGATTTTGTTTACGTTAATTTAAACGACATCGCGGAACTAGATGCCATCGTCGATAAATATCAATCCAATATTATCGCCATCATGTTAGAGCCTATTCAAGGTGACGGCGGTATTCGAATTGCAACCGAGGAATATCTCACGCATATTCGCCGTATTTGTGATCAGCATGATTGGTTAATGATATTTGACGAAATTCAAACGGGATTAGGTCGAACTGGAAAGTGGTTTTGCCATCAACATCTATCGATTAAGCCAGACATCATGACGCTTGCAAAAGCCTTAGCGAATGGTTTGCCGATTGGTGCATGTTTAGTACGTGGCAAAGCTTGCAATCTTTTTGGACCGGGAAAACATGGGACGACGTTTGGGGGGAGTCCGTTTGTTTGTGCAGTTGCTTGTACGGTGTTGGATACATTAGAGAATGAGAATGTGATTGAGAATGCCAAGCGTATGGGTGAGTATTTGGTGGATAAATTAAAGACGGATTTACAATATCCTTGTGTAAGAGAAGTGCGGGGACGAGGGTTGATGATTGGGGTGGAGTTGGATAAGCCGTGCATGGAGTTGATGGCGATTGGGTTGAAGAATAAGGTGTTGTTTAATATTACGAGTAATACGGTAGTAAGATTGTTGCCGCCGTTGATTATTAATAAAAGCGAAGCAGATGAAATTGTTGCACGGTTGGGGAAGACGATTGCGGCGTTAGATTAATTACAACCAACGCATAGCATGAGAAATAAGGCCAGCTAATGAGGATTCATCTATGACCACTAATCGCGTACATCTTTATACAGGATCAGCCTAAGTTTGGGGATGTGCCTTTGACACCAAATTCTATACCAACATTACCTAACACAGTATCAGTAACGAATGACGATTATTCTCATGATGATAATATAAAGCCAACTTTTGCTCTTTAAGCGTGGCTAAAATTAATTGACATGATTAATTACTTCATCTACCTTCTCGCCGATGGTTCTTTTTAACAAAGATTAAAAGGGAACACAGTGGTAATCTGTGGCTGCCCCCGCAACTGTAAAGCTGCTTGTTTGATATGTTATAAACCACTGGTAATACTGGGAAGGAAATATCAAACGCTAAGCAGTAAGCCAGGAGACCTGCCGTCACATATTATCATTTTGATTAGCTGGACGGGGTGTTTCAGTCGATTTATGTCTTTACTCCTTCTTATCTATTTCATGTGATATGGAATTTTACAATTTACTTACTGATTAAAGGATTTTTGTTATGAAAAAAATCGTATTATCTGCTCTATTCTATTTGTCATTCGTTTCATTAGTCTGGTCAGCTTCTGGAAACTATAAATGTCCTACTGTCAGCGCTATTCAACAAGTTAGTCTGAATGGAAGTTCAATTTATAAATCGAGTGATTATTATAATATTTCCCAAACTAGTCAGTATGGTACACAGTATAGTTGGAAGTTTGATGTCAAGAATATTTCTGTATCCACCGATGAGGAAGCGCTTGAAAAAGCAACGCTTGCTGTTAATACCCTTTCAGGGAATCCAGAACCAGAGTATGTGAATGGATTGATGAATTGTGTTTATGAAAATGCATATGGATATATGACTCGAGCCTATACTGAGGCGTAAGCTAATAGCCTGGGCGCGTTTTTTTGCGTCCAGGAAAAACACCTCCAAATCAGGGTAAAATTTCCAATCGAGATGAGATCCTGTCTCTTCGATCTGTAAACAGGCCTAGTATTTTTTGGATTCCAGACTTTAAGGGCAATAGTAAAACCCAGAAGATTAATTTTTCTTTCTTCAAAAAAAATCATGCTCATTGTTTCAGCACTGCAAGTCTCATTTCTGGATAAATAAGTTAGTAACAAAAATCATAAATATTTTATATTATGTTTTTTCTACATGCATAAATAAATTTTTCACCTGGATGAATCATCCACAAAACAAAATAAATCTAAAGATTGATTAACTACTATGATGGTCTTGGCATAGAATCATTAGAGCTTGTGAATTGCCACATTTAAATATTTTGGCTGTCGCCCACAATATTTAAACAATCACCGAACCTCCCCACTAATTAACTGCAATCCTATCTCCCCATCTAATTCCCTATGAATAGGATTAACAAAAGGAATAAATAAAATCTCAGTGGTAGCACCTACGCTAGCATTTTTTAAATGGCCGCCTATTACGGCATAATGGCTATCGCCTAAGGTAACATGCACATGAGCAAACGGCTGATTATCTACCTGTGTAAGGTTGCCATTTAATCCAATCAGTTCATAAATTCCAGAAAAAGTTTTATATTGATACCGCTTCTCTTTTAAATTGTAATAACCTAACGTCGGCGATTCTAATGCTCCTAGGCCTGAAAGAAAGGCTGAGGTAATATGCGCATCTGTTGCACAACGAATAATGGAGTGCATTACATTTTCTTTTCTTTTTAATACTAATATAAAAGGCTTATCTGTACCTGCTAATTTCTTACATGTCCCTACGTTTACCGCAGACAGATTATTTGCCTGTGAATTAGATGCTGCTATAAACATCAAGGATGAAATAATTAAGAGAGTAATGGCTTTTTGCATATTTTTAACTTATTTTTTATAGGGATGCTTAAGTCAAAAGGTCTTTTTACACAATACCAAAAATTTCCCCCCTCTACAATTCGCAACCATTCCTTGACATGTTTTGCTCATCACCCATTCTGCTGTTAAATAAGCGAGGCAATCTTCAGGGATTAAATTTTCAGATTGGCGATACAGCTAGTTTTACTGTTTGAATTGGGTTAATCATGGCTCACCATCGGAATAAATGATTGATTTATCAAGATTTATATCCAATTATCCAATTATGCCTTAATAATGTGTTAATCAAACCTCTTGTATAATGAACCCGGTTTATGAGTACAAAATAATCAAGGTTTCACATGCCACACCATCTATCAGAAAAAGACCATGAAGAGAAAAAGCGGATTGCGCTAGAGTATTTTAACTTACTCATTTATTTGATAAATGAAGAGTCTTTTTTTCAATATCAATTAATTCAAAAACTTAAAGAAGAAGGTGTTGAAAAAGAAACTTTTGAGAAAAATATTAATCACGCCTTAGCCTTATTATCGGCTGCAAACGAAAGCATCCGGAAAGAAGGTCCTACGCCATTTACTGATTACTTAATTACGTCTGCATTATCATACATTGCTAATTATCTACCTGCAGAATCTGTCAGAATTATCATCAATAAATTAGAAGACCTTAATAAAAACATTGTAAAACCATCTGTAAGCTCCAAACAGCATAAAGCATTTCCTCAAAATACTCGGGAAAAAAGCTTTCAGAATTTAATATCAACTGTAACTCCTATTTTACTTACTTCTGATGAACATTCTATTTCGCCGCTAATCAAACAAAATAACAATCAGATTGTTATTGATTTTGCTGCAGATGAGCTTCCCTATAGAGCATATGGTATAAGAAGAGCTAATAGATTAGGGGCAAGTTTGATTCAGGTTCAGCCAGATCAATTTGCTGCTGTGCATGAACAATTTTCTATTTCTAAAAATACTATCTTAACTTTAATTGGTCATTGTACTAAAGGTTCAAATTGTTTATCTGATAACGCAGGAAGAATGATTAATGCATCTCAGATTGCCCAACAAATCTATCTCAAAATGATGCAAACAGGTACGCCTCTTGATACTGAATTTACAATAGATTTAATTGCCTGTCAGGCAGCAAGTTCTTATAGAGATCAGCCTTCTTTTGCTGAACAACTTGTGGAAGCATTATCCAAACTTGGCCTCGATAATGTCAGTGTGAGCGCGAGCCCCACCATTATGTTAACGACCCCTGATGGTAATCAGGCTAATCTTAGTAGACAAGAAGATCAGAAGGCATCACGAAGGGCAGAGAAAGAATGTAAGGAAAAAGGGTTTTTTAACGACTTGTTTTCTTCATTTAATTCAGTTTTTTCCAGCACAGCAGAAGCAAAATTAAAAGTGAAAAAAGAAATATTTCGATCAGATCATGCAGGGAAGGTTATTCGACGGTGATTATTAGGGGTTTAGTTTTTTCGAGTCCTGCGTCATGTTCGCAGGTGTTAAATTGTTTTTGGAGTTTTGGTCTTTCCATAGCATAAATTGACTATACGCATTTTCTCTTTCCTTTTTCATAAAATTTAGATACCCATCGTTGGTTTTTTCTATATTTTGGCTTGCACTTGGGTTCTCGGTTTCTTTCTTATCTTTCTTCTCTTGCGACTCTACCCTTATAGCATGTTTAATTTTTTTTGTTGAATCCCACGCATCCCATACCTGCTTAGCATCAACTTCACTAAAATCATAAATTGGCTTACCTATGAATTTCTTACTAAAAAAGTTAACCGCCTGCGCTATTCTTTTAAGTGGATTTAGTCCGCAAATATCAGCGAACATATACAGTCCATCGCAGATCAAAATGGTTATCCCAAGAGGTGCAAGTGGTGTAAAGAGTAATGCAGCTCCCCCCAAAGCAACTAAGCTTTCAAGAAAATAATGAGATGAAACTGCTATTTTTTTCTCGATCGCACGTTGTTCATTAATAACAGTAGTAGCTTTTTGAACGTGATCAGCTTTATTAGAGAGGAAGGCTACCCAATTTTCTTTCTTTTCTTTTATTGCAGCATCTAATTTATCTTTTTCTTCTTTATCGGTCCCCCTATCCCTCTCTATGTCTTTAAATTTATCCGCGTTTTCGTCCCAATCCCTTAAAGATTTTCCTAATTTCCATGACCATTCAATAGTAGACTTAACAGCACCTGCTAAAATTAAAGCGGGGGTAAAAATAGCAGTAAGCACAAATATGCTAACAAACGCGCCAATACCTATCGTAATCCCAATAGCATCCGCTAAAACTTGCACAGCAAAGTGAGCTTTCTCGGCTCGTTTATGGATGGAATTATAGATAATTCTATATACATAAACCGGTATCATTAATCCAGCAGTGATAATAGATAACCATCCTAGTTCATTCCCAACTTTTGCCAATAACTTTTGCAATAAGGGGAAATCTGCATTAGGCCCATCTAGAGTGAAAAACAAGTCAACAAAATCACCTGACCGACCAGCTGCATCATCAAAACTCGTCATGAGATGACTAGCCTTCTTGATAGGCTGCTCTGATCTAACCTTAACCTGTTCTTGTCCTGTTGTTGGATTTGAACTTTTAGATTCACTCATCGATTACTTCTCGTTTTATGCGCTTATTCTTTTTACTGTTAGTTAATAGTATAGAACCAAAACCTGAAAGTAACATTAACACTAAGTCAATTAGCTAATTATTTGAATTCATTGACTTAATTCCTCATTTTTAGTCACGCAGTCCCGGATTTAAGTAACTGATTTTATGGATTATTTCAGAAAGGCCATTAAGTATTGGAAGAAACGAGCGCAGGATAATGAATAACATCATGAAAGCAAGCTATTGCTGACGTCCTATTCCGATAACCATGTGGTTGATTAGCATTAAATCGAAGTCCTTCGCCTTTAGACAGCAATTGCCAAACATCATTGACTAATACCTCTATTTCTCCCTCAACCACAATCACATGCTCAATCACCCCATGTTTATGTGGTGGTGATAAATGTTCACATCCTGGTAATAATTCAATGATAAAAATTTCAAAATTTAATTCTTGATCGAAAGGAAAAAGTGGCATCACACGAATTTTTTCATCCTGCGGATGAAGATGCTTTGTCTCACCAGCGCGATAAATAGGTTCTTTAAAATCCGTGCTTATATCTTCAATAAAAGAAGAAAAAGACGTGCGAAATCCGCTAGCAATTTTCCATAAGGTGGCAATCGTGGGACTCGATTCCTCCCGTTCAATTTGCCCCAACATGGCCTTACTCACACCAGTTTCTTCCGCCGCCTTATCTAGGCTCCAACCTCGTTCGCGACGTAAAGCCTTTAAAGTCAATGAGATATGCTTATATATATCCTTCACACGCCACCTGTATTTTAAAAAGACTATTTTAGCGAGTAGGAGGCGGCTCACGCCGCCGTCCTCTCACACCACCGTACGTGCGGTGTCGCATACGGCGGTTTAAGTTAACGTTTCAACAACATCGCTTGTTGTTC
>JAJPJH010000032.1 GCA_021324335.1 Gammaproteobacteria bacterium | reverse complement strand
TGCCTAGACTCGCACTTCCGATCTCCACGGCGTGCAGCGGACTTTCACCGCCTAGAATTGCGCCATGCTTGGCGCACAAAAATGTGTCATCCCGGCGAAGGCCGGGATCCATGGTGAAATAAGCTTCTGACGGAGAATAGCAGCAAGAAATTAAAACATTAACTCACTTCTTGTACTCGATGTTCGTGCAAGCAACTGCTCTAACGCCTTATTGGCATTGAGCTTACCTTGCAGAATCTGCCATACCATATTACAAATAGGCATATCGACATGATGCTGTTCAGCAAGCATTGCCACCAGCTCTGCATTACGCTTACCTTCTACCACCTGCCCAATTTCTTTTTCCGCCTCTTGGATATTATGCCCTTTCCCTATACTTAACCCTAAACGACGATTGCGAGACTGATTATCCGTGCAGGTTAAAATCAAATCCCCTAACCCTGAAAGACCAATAAATGTTTCTGGCTTACCACCTAAGGCTTTACCCAGTTCCATGATTTCTGCTAACCCCCAAGTGATGAGCGCGCTGCGGGCATTTGCACCTAATTCCATCCCATCGCAAATCCCTGTTGCTAGCGCAATGACATTTTTCACCACACCGCCAACTTCTACCCCTACCACATCATCAGTAGTATAAACGCCGAAGATAGCGCTATGGAAACGCTGCGTCATGTCATTCAGTAGTGTTTTATCTTTACTAGCAATTACCACTGCTGACGGTAACCCCGCTGCTACTTCACGTGCGAACGAGGGGCCAGATAAAACAGCAAATTTACAATCACTCCCTAATACTTCACTCACCACTTCATGCAGTAATTGACCCGTGTCTGCATCCAAGCCCTTGGTTGCACACGTAATGCGCAAATGTTTACTAGCAAGTGGCTTGAGCATGAATAAAGTATCGCGGAAGCCAATGGAAGGAACAGCCATAATGACATCATCTATATCTTTCACCGCTTCAGCCAAATTAGCAGTAGGCTGGATTTGATCAGGAAAGTGGAAGCCAGGCAAATAGCGGTTATTGGTTCTTTCCGCCAGCATGGCAGCAATCTCAGGAATTTCCACGCTCCATATTCTCACCGTTTGGCCACGTCTTGCGAGGTAAAGCGCTAACGCCGTACCCCATGAACCTGCACCTAGAATCGTAATTGGCTTAAGCTGCGAACCTTCCATTTGGGAGTCCTCATTAGTTAGTTAGCTTTTTCTTTGCCTTGCTGCTCCATATGCTGTGAGTAAAGTGCATCAAAATTAACCGGTGCGAGAATTAATTGTGGGAAGCCACCGCGTACCACCACATCAGAGACCACTTCACGGGCATATGGGAACAAAATGTTGGGGCAAAAACTGCCTAACATTTGGTGTAATTGCTCATTCGGAAAACCTGCAATCATAAAGACACCTGCCTGGTGGACTTCCACCAAGAAAGCAGTTTTCTTATTCGAGTTGACAGTTGCCGTAATCGATAAAATGACTTCGTGTAAATTATCTTGGATACGATTGCTTTTAGTTTCCAGATTAAGTGAGACTTCTGGTTTCCATTCTTCCACAAATGTGTGAGGAGTATTGGGGGATTCGAACGAAATGTCTTTTACAAAAATTCGTTGAATTTCGAATTGAGGTTGAGTGGTGTTAGCTTGTTCCATGAATGAACCCTTTCATTAAGTTATCAATTGTTTGAGTTTACCTGACTTTACTAACTCAGCAAGATCATCATACCCGCCTATGGATTGACCGTTGATAAAAATCTGCGGAACGGTGCGGCGATGGCTGAGGCGTATCATTTCCTCCCGCTTGCTGTCATCCAAATCAATACGGATTTCTTCAAACGAAAAGTGATGTTCAGTTAAGAGTTTTTTCGCCATGTCGCAATAAGGACAGCTAGGTTTAGTATAAATGATGACTTTTGTCATGGTTATTCCTTGATCAATGGCATATCTGCTTCATTCCAAGCGCGTATCCCGCCTGCCAATATGTACACAGTATAACCTTGTTTTAAGAGAGCTGCGGCGACTTTTTGTGATTCTATCCCTGTCGGGCAAACTAATAACAGGGGTTTGTTTTTAAATTTTTCAAGTTTTTTGGTATTGGCTTGAATGTCTCGTGCTGGTATGGATATCGCATCAATAATATGACCGGAGCGATAGGCATCGAGCGGTCGAAGATCGATGACCACCGCATTTTGATGGTTGATTAATTGGGCGGCTTGTGACGGTGTCAATCGGAAGCTGCCTTGTTTGGCGCGCAGGAATTCGGTGATCAGGAGGAGAATAAAGACAACAATAATGCCCATGGTTAATAAAGAATGATGGGAGAGAAATAGTAGAATATCTTGCATGATCGTACCTTCTATCAAATATGGCGCTTAATGTAGCAACTATCCTCTACGCGCACAACACCAAACATCAATCCATTTCGCCCCTTGTTGTTTAAGGACTTTACAGCATTCGGTGATTGTACTTCCTGTGGTGACGACATCATCGACCACCGCAATGGTTAACCCGGAATAAGCACGATAGGCCGTAAAAGCGTTGGCAATATTATGTTCTCTTTCCTTTGCTAATAAACCACTTTGGGCAGCTGTGTGTTTAGTCCGTTTCACCCCTTTTATATCCAGGGGAAGATTGAAGGCGCGAGCAATAGGTCGCGCTAGTTCCACTGCTTGATTGAATCCGCGCTCACGCAAACGGTTAGGGTGTAAGGGAATGGGAAGAATTAAATCAGGCAACGGTTGTCCTCCATATGCTTGCTGAAAACGTTGTATAAATAAGTGCCCTATCGCTCTTGCAATAGCAAGCTGATGATGAAACTTTAGTTGCACGATAAGCGAAGTGATAGGAGGTTGATAAGGGAAGAGTGCATAGGTGCGATCAAACGGGGGTGGTTGGTGCTGGCAAGGCGTGCAAAGGCCGTTAACAGTGGGGGGCGATAAAAATTGTGCACATTGTTGGCAATGATAAGGTAGAATGGGTAAATCTTGTTGGCAGCGTGAGCATAAGCTATTAGCGCTGCGAGTAGGATAAGTGCATAAGATGCAGGCAGGTGGAAATAGTTGGTTGAAAACACGGGTAATAAAACGAGAAGAGTGAGTAATGACATTTTCCCAACGCATAAAAGGGTCTCCTAGTGATTATGCTGCTACGGCAATCGTGGCCCAAACAGCAGGCAACGAAATGCTCGCACGGTTAGATTGGATGACGTTACAGCCTCATCGTATTGTTGATATTGGCTGTGGCATTGCCGAAACCACTGCACAGTTACAAACACGTTATCCGCAGGCTGACGTGATAGCGATTGATATCGCCGAGCCTATGCTTCAACATGCAAAACAACACTCATTACAAAAGCCACTCACTTATCTCTGCGCCGATACAATGAGCTTACCGCTTAAAGACCAATCGGTTGATCTGCTATTTGCAAATTTCTTGTTACCGTGGTGTGAAGATATTCTCTCTGTCTTGCAAGAATGGCACCGCGTTTTACGCCCCGAAGGATTGCTGATGTTTAGCATGCTCGGGCCAGATACATTACAAGAATGGCGTGAAGTATTCAGCGAACAAATCATTCCACGAGTCATTGATATGCATGATGTGGGAGATTTGTTAATGAGAGAAGGATTTGCAGATCCCGTTTTGGAAGTGGATTACTATACCACAACGTATCGTGAAGTAAATCGATTATTATATGAACTGGAAGCGAGTGGAATGACAACTTCTTTAACAAATGTAACGATGCCATCGAATGCTCTTTTATCTGTTACCTATGAAATTGTATATGCACATGCATTTGGATCAGATACAAATAAAAAAGAAATCTCCTCCTCGAATGAAATTAAAATCCCGCTTTCTCAATTACGGCGTAAGTAAGTAAATAAAATTAATTTTTAATTTTTACTCTTAAGTTTTCTTTAAGAAACCCTCACTATACTAAATTTTGAATAATTAAGAATTTTTTCTGCTATTAATCATTAGTATGACAGGGAGGTAACAATGAACCCTCGTGTAATCCGTGTTTCTCGTTTAGATGCCGTAACATTTTATTTTGATGATGCCATTTTTAGTCTTCTTGAAAATACGGATGAAGCAGCGCAAGAAATTTTGTTAAAAGATATTTGTGCAGCCTGGTTAAAAAATCATGGCGATATGCCTGTTGTCTATATTGGCAGAATTGAACTTCTTTCTCCTGCTGTTTACAAGGTACATTACAGTACGGGGGTGATGAGTAGTACGGAAGAAATTGAGGTAGGTGCGCAACCGGGAAAATTTTTAAATCAAGAATTGGCTACTATTAGGCAAAAAATCGAGAAGAATTTTGCTAAGACCACTGAACCATTGCCGCTTGATCTTGATAATCATATTAATAAAGTATTTCTTCCCCGGATAACCAAATTAGATGAGGAAGCGCAAAAAAAACGTGAGGAAGCATTAAAATTAAAATTTCAGCAAGGCGATATTCCTCCTGCTCCTGATATTGTTAAGCTGGTGGTTAAAAACGATGAAAAAGCCTTTGAAATTTCTTTTTCTCCTGTGAACCAGGCGGTAGAAAATAAAAAAGCAGATTTCATGCGTGGGAAATATGCAGCATCTCTAGAAGGCGTCAAAAAATTTGTGAAGGAAATATTGAAAATAGCTAGTCAGCCTTCAAATGAATATGACGTGAAAGCTTTAGTGAGTTTTGTTGAAAATGAAATCCAAGAGTTGGAATCAGCAAGGCTTGAAGCAGAACAGGCTTATGCCGCAGATGCCGTAAGATTAGATGAGTTATTGGAGGCAGCTAAAGAAGATTTAAAAGTTCCCTTTGGTGAGCAGCAAAAAATTGAAAATTTGCTCATTGCCTTGAAGCAAGACTTAGCTTATGCTTTTTGTGAGACTGCTCGCCAATATTACAACGTTAATATGAGGAGAGTGAAGGACAACGAACTGAAGGCTGATGAAGCTATTGAGCGTGTAAATAAAAAATTTTCTGGCTTAGTGGTTAAGAAACCCAATAATCAAACTGAGGTAATCACCGTTGCCAAGGTGGTTCGGAAAGGATCAATATGGGAATTTCAACATGACTATGAATCGCTAGCAAAGAAATTAGCAGCGTGGCCATTAACAGATTTATTGGCATTGCATACGGCCGTAGAGGCCTCATGCAAAACTAGCGGTTCGAAGGCTTCCTATCCTATCTTACAGGAGCAATTGAAGGGATTAGGAGGAATTACCGCTTGGCAAAAGCGCGTGACTTCTTATGAAGCAGATCTGCGTGCTGCAAAAGAGAAGACGGAGCAATTAAAAGATGTTCTCATAAAAAATATCCAGGAAGAGAATCTCTTTCTGATGGAAAAAATGAAAGAAATGGACCGCGCTTACAGAGAGTTAAAGCCGCATGCATCACACCGCAGCGTTCAGAGCTTTAAGGAAGGATCTCGTGAAGCAAGCGTTGAAAAAAGGCAAAGTGTTATTAGTAATAAGAGTCTTAAATTGCGCATGGACGAGCAGATTGAATTTTTGAAAGCAGAGCGTAAGCTATTTTTGGAATTACAAAGTAAAAAGCAAACTCTGTTGAATGAGATAGAGATACTTCAGAAAGAGATTAATACCAGGATGGCTAGCGCTAAAACTTCTTATCGTCATACTAATAATGCAGGTCCCAATAAAAAGTTATCCAGAGAAGAATTGGCAAGAATCAAAGATAATGTGGAACTCATTCGAAACAAAATCACCGAGCATGAAACCCGGATGGGAAAGTACGAAAAAGATATTATAAAAATAAAAGCCCCTGTAACAGATAATGGAATATTGAATAACAATATAGAGCTTGCTAATGAATTAATAAAGGAACTGAAGACAGATCTTGCACGTGCAACTTTCTATGCAAATGTTGCCGGAGTTAACCATGATTTAGTAACGGCATCAACGGATATCGTAATGGTGGCAGCGGATGCAGTTAGCAGTGCTAAGGCAGCGAAAGAAAAAATAAATATCCATGATGAAGCAATTAAGAAGATTGTGGAGGAGGCTTTTGAGGCTGCAGACCAGGCAGATGATGAAGTGACCAAGCAGTATAAGATGGCATTAAAGAGCCCCATTAGTAAGATTAAGAATATACGGAAGTTGCTGGAAGATATAAAAACAGCTAAGCAACGAGCAGAATATCATGCTGGTCGAGTGAAAATATGGGCCTTAGTGTGTGATGTCGAGCAGATAGTAAATGAGTTAAAAAAACAGCAAAATGAGATGACTCAGACATTAGCAGCTATTCCAGCAGGATTAAAGATTGATTTTTCTCGCGATTCTGTCGATAAGGTTGTTGAAGAATCACAGAAGATAGCGGATAAGTTAAAAGAAAAAGGGAAGCAAGTAGGTGATCATGATAATAGTGAAGCATTGCTTGTAGAGTTCAATCAATTAGCTGAAAGTATCCGCGAAAATCATAAAAAAGCTGTGTCCGTTATCGAAACATTGCCTCAAAAAATCAACGAGGCCCAAGCTGCTAAGGAACAGGAAGAAGCAAGACAGCGCGAAGAAGCTAAACGGCGAGAAGAGGAGAGTCGCCGTGAAGAAGCTAAGCGTGAAGAAAGTAGATTACAGGAAGACCAGCGCGAAAAAGAGCGTAAACAGGAAGCGATAGCAAAAGAAAATGCTCACCGACAAGCACAGTTAATAGATTTTTGTAAAAAAATTGATGATGTGCTGCATCGATGTCCTACTTTTTGGAGCGGTAAAATAGGGTGGGGCGGTGGTGTTCCTATTGATGAAAAAAGCGGTCAAAAAGTACAGATAGGCATTAAAGCGATGATGAATAGCATTAAACTCCATACAGATTATATGGCAGAAGGGCAAAATGCAGCGTCTCTCGTGAATGAAATAAGAAAGCTGGCGTTAGATAGCTTAGAGCGGGAAAAGAAAAGCATAAGGTATTCTTTCTTTAAATTAAGAGATGAAGCCATCAGAGAGTTTTATACTATTTTATCTCGCTTAAAAGAGGAGCCTACTCTCCTGGAAATAAGGGAGGCAGAGATAATGCTAGAAGGCTGGATGAGGAAACATGACTATCCAGAGCGAGTAGAGGAGGCGAACCTTGCTAGCAGCTTTAGCTCTTTAAAACAACCAGGCTCTTAAAAAATACCTAGCGATGAGAGGGGGTCGCTCATTATAATAACCCCCTTTCACAACAGGAAATGCTAGGTCGTGACCCAACATCTGTTCATAGGCGTCGATGGCGGCGCGACAAAGTGTATTGTCCGCCTCGAAGATGAAGCCGGGCGTTTACTCGGACGAGAAAGCAGCGGTCCTGCCAATATCCGCTATTCCATTGACCAGACTTGGGACTCTATTCAGTCTGCTTTAGACAAAATCTTGCAGCAACTTTCCCTCTCCCTTGATAGCGATGGTCACCAATTCCATGCTGGTATGGGTTTGGCAGGTTGCGAAGTTCTAGAAGCTTATCAAGCTTTTCTCAAAAGCACGCATCCGTTTGCCACCTTAGTGGTGTCGACGGATTCTCATACCGCCTGCCTGGGTGCTCATGGGGGTGGGGATGGCGCTATCATTATTGCAGGTACCGGCGTAGTGGGCTTTCAAAACCAAGCCGGTCGAACGGTTAAAGTAGGGGGATTTGGTTTTCCGCATGATGATGATGGCGGTGGGGCGTGGCTAGGTCTACAAGCGGTGAAAACGACGCTACAATGGCGGGATGGCCGCTTACCCGCTTCTGGCCTTGCTGAAATTATCTATGAACATTTTGGTCGAGATGAAAACCGCCTGGTAAGCTGGGCTACCCAAGCTAACTCGACGTTGTTTGCTGAATTAGCTCCTTTTGTCATCCAGCAAAGTCAGGCAGGTGATGCAGTATCCGTGGCTTTGATGCATGAGGCAGGCCGAGCAATAGACCGAGTAGGCCAAGCTCTTTATAATGCCCAATCTGATTTGAGTACTCCCTTACCCTGTTCCTTGATTGGCGGCATCACCCCTTTTCTGATACCGTACATAGGCGAAGCACTATACTCTCGTCTGCAACCCCACCAGATGTCCCCCGATGCAGGTGCTGTTTTATTAGTGCGGCATTATCTTGCAACTGGTAAGGACAAGGCACTAAATGAGTGAAACCAAGCGTTCTATTATCTCCGGCATGTCTATTTTGAGCGAAGGGAAATGGCTGAAAGATCAGGCCCTGGTGATAGAAGGAGGAATCATTAAGGCACTGATCCCTGCAGACATGATTAAGCATCATTTGCCAGCAAAACAGTACGCATTCCCTTCTGATCATTATCTTGTTCCAGGTTTTATCGATTTGCATATTCACGGCGTTCAAGGTCATGACGTCATGGATGGAACGGAAGAGGCTTTAATAAATATAAGCCAAGCACTTGCCGCTGAAGGTGTGACAGGCTTTCTCGCTACGACAATGACAACCGATGTGGACCACCTGGAAAATGTGTTAAAAGTCATTGCCAAAGTTGCTGCTCACCATAAAGAAGGGGCAGCTCTATTAGGCGCCCACCTGGAAGGGCCGTTTATTGCGCCCTCGAAATTAGGTGCGCATGCGAGTGAAACAGTGAGATTGCCGGATTTAAGTTTAATTAAACATTGGCAAAACATCGCTAAAAATAAAATTAAAATGGTGACCCTTGCGCCTGAGTTACCTGATTCCCAAGCATTTATTCGACAATTACACGACCTGGAAATTATTGCCTCTATCGGCCACACCAATGCGACGTATGAAGAAACACGTGCTGCTATTGCAGCAGGCTGCACGCAGGCAACACATCTTTTTAATGCCATGCGGGGCCTCCATCAGCGCGAACCGGGAGCAGTGAGTGCATTATTGTTAGCAGATGAGATTAGCGCGGAAATTATTGTCGATGGCTTGCATTTACATCCTGCTATTGTCGATTTAACGCTGCGGTTAAAAGGAAAAGACCGGATTTTATTGGTGACCGATGCGATGCGGGCAAAATGCTGCCGCGATGGTCGCTATGAATTAGGTGGTCAGCAAGTGAATGTGCGAAATGGCAAAGCGACACTGGATGATGGGACGCTTGCAGGTAGCACCTTGCGAATGCCGGAAGCGATTAGAAATATGACCCAATTTACGCAGTGCCTAATCGATGAGGCCATCACAATGGCCTCGAAGAATCCCGCTCGCGTGTTAAAGTTAGCAGAGCGAAAAGGGGATATTATGATTGGGAAAGACGCGGACGTGGTGGTAATAAATCCAGACTTTAAGGTCATGCTAACGATGCGAGCAGGGAAGGAAATTTATTTAGCTTAGAGGGGAAAAACTCGGCCCTCTAACAGAGAACCGAGTTTAAGTTGAAAATAATTAAGAGTGAGGTGAAGGATGGTGTGGTTGTTCGCCTTCTCCTTCCTCTTCTTTTTCCTTCTCTTTAGGGGCTGTGGGTAAAGGAGGAGGAGTTGGGTTTCTGATCTTATTCATTTCTATCGTATCTACTACATCATCAGCAAAACGTACGCGTTTCTTAGCCTGGCTTTCCTTGGACGTAAGTTCTTGCTTAGCGGCAGGTGCCGGTGAGGAAGTGGGAGTAGACGGATGAGGGAGAGGATGAGATTCCATTTGGTGTTGTATGTTGGCAGTATTAAGAGCACTTTGGACCCTGGCTCTAGAAGACTTGCTTCGTTGCTTAATAGCTGCCATACCAGCTGCTGCTATGCCAATAGCGGTTAATACGACACCGCCAATCACTGGCGCTGCTGCTGTGCTCGATATCCCTGTTAAAAGACCGTAATGGGCAGCCACCACACCTGCTCCAACAATTCCACCACCTATGACTGGAATGGCCAAACCGGCTGTTGCTGCTATACCTACGCCAACAGCTGCAATGCCAACAACAATCGCTGATCCAATCAAGAGTGTTTTAACGGGGTTTTCTTTCGCATAATCTTTAAAGTACCCCCATAGAGATTTCGACATATTATTTTCTCCTCGTTTATTTTTACCTCTTATGTAATTATAGTCGATGAATAAAATTTTATTTGTAGGATAAGTTGTTTTTTTATTTAAGGTTTTCTTAATTAATATAGAAGGAACTATGTTATGCCAAGTACGAGTGATATCCATAAGCACTTTAAGGATGCAACACCTGAAGCAAAACGCCAGCAAGAAATTTCGAAAAAAACCGAAGAACTTGTGAATAGTAAACGTTTCCAAAAAAATATCATCACCACGGGAGCGATGCTCTTCATGTTAGGGGAAATCGGCTTAGCTTGTGTTGCAAATCAGAATGGGCATCAAGAAGCATTTGCAGTGCTTTTATCCATGATTCCTCTGGCGACGTGTGCCGGTGCTTATGTGGCTAGCTTTTTTACTCGTCCAGTAGCGAGTGTGATAGCAAGTGTGACAACGGCTAAGATAGAAGAAGAACAACAGTCAGAGGAGGTTACCAGATCATTGAGTCCTTTAATTCTTTGAAGGAGTAATTTATGAGAAGGATGTTCATTCTTTTATTTTTATTTTCTATATTTATTCCAGCTGTTTTCGCTAGTAACAATCCCTCGTCCTCAACAATTTTGTCTATTAATGTTAATTTTCATCTACACCAATCGCATGCAAAGGGGATGATGAATAAGAATTTAAAAACTACTTGGAAAACAGCTGCTAGTGATCACCACTGGACGGTTATTCAAAACCAGCCTAACAATATGGATTCTATTATCCTCTTGAGCAAAATTGCTAAAGCAGATAATAAGGAAGTGATGGTTCATTTTTTAGTGCTGGATACCAGTAAGACGCCTAATGTTATCGCTGCCCCACAGCTGATTGTTCCTTATGGTCAGAAGGGGCAGATTATGTTGGGAGGGAATAAGCAGAAAATGGAATTAACGATTGCTGCTGTTGTAAAAAAAGTCTGAAGTTTCTGGCCAGAGACGGGATCGAACCGCCGACACGAGGATTTTCAGTCCTCTGCTCTACCAACTGAGCTATCTGGCCAATCTAAAAAGAGACGCTTATTAAACCGAGAGCCAAGGATTGAGTCAAGCGAAAATTGATGATTCCACATCATTTTTCTGGCACATAGCCAGCCGGCTTTTCACTACCCTCACCAAAGAGAAAATGCTCCATCTCTTGCATCAAAAATTGCCGCGCCTTCGGATCAATAGCACTTAAGCGATATTCATTAATCAACATCGTTTGATGCTGTACCCACATTTGCCATGCTTCCTTAGAAATATGCTCATAAATCCGCTGACCTTTCTCTCCCGGCATAGGCGGCTTAGCTAAGCCTTCAGCTTCTTTTTTTAATTTGGCGCAATAAATCATGCGTGTCATATCAATTTATTTTCCTCAATAGCGATTGAACAGGTTTAGGTAAGCCTAATGACGCTGGTTGAGTGAGGTTATACCAAATTTGTTGGCCTTCTTCCATGATTTGAACAGGCGCTTTTTTGATTAACGCGATGACAGGAAAAATGTCTAAATGATAATGACTAAATGTATGACGAAACGGCGCCAGTGCGTGCTGATCAATTACCTCTACCTGAAAATGCTGACGGCAAAACGAGGTAATCTTTTTCTGATCTGCTTGCCCTTCAAGCTCCGGTAAGCTCCATAAGCCACCCCAAATACCTAAGGGAGGCCGTTTCTGGAGTAATACTCGATTGTTATGCTGCAAGATCACAAAAGTCGCTTCTCTCGTAGGCAAGGCCTTTGTCGCTTTCTTTTTAGGCAATAAATCCACTATTCCTTGCGCATAGGCAGCACAATGTTGAATCAGTGGGCAACGGCCACATTGCGGTTTGCTGCGTGTACAAAGGGTGGCACCTAAATCCATCATCGCTTGCGTGTAATCAGCCGTACGTTTTGCGGGGGTATAGTGGTCAGCTAATGCCCATAATTTCGCTTCAACCTCTTTTTCATTAACAGGTTCCATCATTCCATGCACCCGTGCTAGCACTCGCTTAACATTGCCATCTAAAATAGCGGCCCGCTGCTGAAAAGCGATCGAAGCAATCGCCCCTGCCGTTGATTGACCAATACCAGGTAATTTTTGTAACTCAGTAACCGTATTCGGAAACTGCCCCTGATACGCCTCCATCACCATCTTCGCAGCACGATGCAAATTCCGCGCTCGGCTGTAATACCCAAGCCCTGCCCACAGATGCAAGACGTCATCTTCATGCGCATTAGCAAGCGAGACTAAATCCGGAAACCGCTGCATAAAACGTTCGTAGTAAGGAATCACCGTCATCACTTGCGTTTGCTGCAGCATAATCTCTGAAACCCACACCCGATACGGCGTTTTATTCTGCTGCCATGGCAAATGCTTACGGCCATGTTGGTCAAACCAATTTAATAGTAACGTCTGAAATTGCTGGGGCGTCATTGTGGGCAACGGTGATGATGGATAATCTCATAAATCAACGTTGCTGCGAGCTTAGCAGTACGATGATCAATGTCATAACGCGGCACATGTTCCGCAATATCATAACTAATGACTTTTCCGGATGACGCCGCTTGCCGAATGAGGGGAATCACATGCCAGGGATCCAAACCCAGCGGCTGAATGGTGCTGACGCCGGGTGCAAAAGCAGGTGAGAAGACATCTAATGACAAGCTTAGATAAATGATTTCATTTTCATCAATCACGCGATCGACGAAATCAAAACATTTTTCTCGTAAGCCTTGATGTAAATCATCTGCTAAAATCATTTTCACCTTGAATTGCTTTGCTATCTCAAACGACTGCCGAATATTACCGGCATGTTGTATGCCAATGCAATTGTAATCGAGATGGCGCTTCCCTATCTCGTGAGCTTCTGCAATTTGATAAAAAGCCGTCGTTGCACTGGCACGGTGGCTAGGTTGCATAGGATGCAAATCAAAGTGGGCATCAAAATTGATAATCCCTAAACGGGTTGTCGGTGAGTAAGAGCGGGCAATGCCTTGATAATGCCCCCATGCCATTTCATGACCCCCACCGATAACGATAGGGTGAATCTGCTGCTCAAGCAGCTGTGCAATCACCTCTGCTAAGGATTCTTGACTAGATTCCAAATCATGATCAGTACAGGTAATGTTACCGACGTCGTAACACTGGATGGCCGGTTTTTGAATAGGTAGCTTCGCTAGCCGATGACGAATGGCCATAGGCCCTTCAAACGCCCCTGTTCGACCTAGATCCCGCTGTATCCCTTCATCACATTTAAAACCCACAATCGCAAAAGCTAACTGTTCCCCTTTCGGCAGCTTTTGCGTGAATAAATTAAGGGGTTGTACATGCTGGTAAAAACAAGAATCTGCTGGCATATCGACACGACCTTGCCAGATAGTAGGATCAGGCGGTAAATAGCGTGATGACCAGC
The DNA here is from genome assembly GCA_021324335.1 of Gammaproteobacteria bacterium. GTDB lineage: Bacteria > Pseudomonadota > Gammaproteobacteria > DSM-16500 > DSM-16500 > Aquicella. The sequence continues at coordinate 8,035 of JAJPJH010000032.1, read as the reverse complement.
TCATAGAGGTCGCATTCTTATTCAGCAGGGACAGGAGTATGAGCACCGATTTTTTGCATGAAATCTTCCGTGCTCAATACCCTTGCATAGTTAGGTTGCAGTGCAGCCATAAACGCATACTGGACGCTGTGTTCTGGGATAATCGTATGGTTAAATTCCAAACTCTTAGTCGCACACGCATCGTGTAATACGGTACAGCTAAAACCTAAATCATAAGCAGCGCGCACAGTGGCTTCGATAGCAGAATGAGTCATCATGCCACAGATTGCTAAATGGCTAATCTGGTTTTTGATGAGATAGTTTAATAGTGAGGTATCTTTAAAACTGTTAGGGTAATGCTTTTTAATGATCATCTCACCTTTCATGGGCTGCACGTTTGGATGAAATTCAGCACCTTTCGTGCAGGGCAAATGGGAATTTGCGTTAGGATGGGTAGAGATATGTTGCACATGAATCACTGTCATTTTCTTGTCCCGATAAGCTTCTAATATTTGTTTAGCTTTCAGGCTAGCCTCTACACTTTTTTCTAACGGTATCCTTCCATTCGGAAAATAATCATTTTGGATTTCAACTAACAGCAACGCGGTATTCATGCCTAGTCCCTTTTATTGTTAAATATTGTTCATAATAAATCATTTTGACAAATTTCAAACAAGAGCGATCATTTTTAACTTAATGCGCCCTTGTGCTTAAGATTGTTTTAATCTTCGTATAATACCTTTTAATTTGAATTTTAAAAAGAACAGGATACGAAATAATGACAGAAGCGCGGAATGTATTTCCCGACTTAGTAGTTGAAGAAATCGATTTGGGAGAATATCCGACTTTAAGACATGATCACCCACATGCTCTTACCAAAAAAATCCAAGTGACTCAGGGTGACATGCACGGCAATCCGCTTATGTTGGTTAATTTTTTAATTCGGCGAGGTGTGATAGATACCTCCCCAGAGTATTATCAGAAATGGAAAGACATTTATCTAAAATTTTCAGCCTATATCAATGACGCCTGTGAGTTAGCGCTTGCCCGCTGCAAGGATCCTTCTGATTTCCTTTCATTTGAACAGCTTTTTCAAGAGCTCCTAGTCAAGGATTTCGATAGCCTCCGTCCTGTGTTAAACGAGTTGGATAAGGTATTAGCAGAGATTCATATTATTCCTAATAAGGGGAAGATATTATATCTCGGCGATTTAGTGGCTGAACGAGGACCTTGTGATTATCTTTCTTTTAAAATTTTGGAAAAATTAAAGGATGCACGCGTTTATCATAAGATTTTAATCTCTAATCACGATATGTATTTGATAACGGCAACAGAACTAAAAGGGTATAATAAATATCAACTCGTACCTAGGTCTTCGATGCGAACTAATGCTAACAATATCAAATTTGTTATTTCCATGTACGGCTTGCAAATGCTCATTGATGTAGGAGTAGTAAAAAAAGCGGAAGTGGATGCGATTGTCGAAAATATCTATAAGCCTTCTCTCCAAGCACTGGATTATACGTTAAGTGAAGATGGCTTGACGATTACCATCTACAGTCATGCGTTAATTGGTTTAGATACAATTATGGATATTGCCAAGGATATAAACGTGGTTTATCGGGATGATACTCCCTTCGAGCTTGCAGATACCATTAATGAGATCAATAGAGAATTTAGCAGGTATGTTAAAAATAAACGGGTAAATGAATTATTTTATGACGGTGGGGCTTTTATAAAATTAATAGATAATCGTAATCCTTATCTCATTTCTCGTCCTTATTATTATAATCATTACTACATTTGTTTCGTGCATGGACATGATCCGAATATTCCTCAGGAAGAACATGTGATCACGTTAGATGGCATGCTAGCTAAAACGGAGAAGAATTTGGTTGGCACTTGTTCTTTCTTACATACTCCTTACTGTCCTGTATCCCAGTTCATTTGGGACAGTTCATTTACGATGTTTCCAGTAGTGCAAGAAAAGGATAGCAACGAGAAGGAAATGGGAAGGCAGCTGCAAGAGTTGCAGCAAGCTATCAATCGGATGGCGTTTAGTTGAATTTAGTTGAAATGTTGTTGTCATTTCATTTAGGCTTGGGCGGATTAAAATTATTCTCTTGCTGGTTTTCCGATTGCCGCCGATGTTGTTTTGCGAAAAAAGAAGAAACGGAAAGCGCAATGCCATAATGCAACGAGCGATGAATAGTACGGGGAAGCGTGCCACGAAATAAGTCATACCAAGAATGCTCTTTAATGAACGAACGAATTAAATTTCTCGTCGTTTGTTGAGGATTGCTTAATACATAAGTATGTAGATTAATAATTGGCATATTCACAAATTGAATAGGAATATTGACTGTACCCGCTAAAATAGCCTTGAGCAAAAGACTATCCTGCATAGAGACAGGAAAAAGCGGCGTGGCAGTTGCAATAAAGCTATACATACCGCAAAAAGTAGTGGGTCCTGTATACATGGTGCGTAGAAAAGTTGCACTGACGATGCGTCTAAATTCAGGCGCGAGCATATTCTTTACTAAAATAGAAGAGCGCCCTTGCATCTTTAAAAAGGTTTGCACTTTTTTATATTCCGACCAGCTTGTTGCTGCTGTCTCAAAGGGGCCGCTTAATGCCGATCCCAGTAAACCTTTTGCAATGGGGGAGAGATGAGAATAGTAATGATCAACCCAGAAAAGCACGCCCATGTTAGAAGCAGATTTACCAATTGTCTGTAGAAAACCTGTTTTCCAAAAAGAATGATGGAGGTCAGGAATTTTCTGCCAACTAAGTGTTTCACGATAAATTTGCCGAAGCGATTTTGCATTCGTTTTGGCCGAAGCGACATAGGTGCAGTACTCAAAATACCATAGCGCCAAACGAAGAAAAACACCGGTACCTGTGCCTTTCCCAACTACAACAGTTTGGTTATAGAATTCATTCAGCGTTAAGGATGAAGAAGATTTTTCTTCCATGAATTATTTCTTTCAAAATAAAGCCCATTCCTATTCAATTCAGCATAGAGAGGAATGGGCTGTGTGATTAGAATGGAATATCGTCATCAAAATTATCCATCACCGGGGCAGGAGCGCCTGCTGGGGCTGCACTGGCCGCTGTGGATTTTTCAAAAGCAGGAGCATCACTTGCGCCGCCTTTACTATCTAACATTTGCATCGTATCAGCAATAATTTCTGTCGAATAACGATCTTGCCCAGTCGTTTTATCCTGCCATTTACGCGTTTGCAAACGTCCTTCAACATAAATCTTTGCGCCTTTGCGTAAATATTCCCCAGCAATTTCTGCTAAGCGTTGATACATCACAATTCGATGCCATTCCGTTCGTTCCACCATTTCACCTGATTGCTTATCTTTCCAGGATTCGCTGGTAGCTAATGCTAAATTGGCCACTGCTAAACCGTTGGGAGTATAGCGAACTTCAGGATCACGTCCTAAGTTACCTATCAATATCACCTTATTAACACCACGTGCCATAGTCTAATCTCCTAAACAAGATTCTGATTGTAATTGCTCTTTCAAACGAATGAAATCCGGATACTGTGCCGTTCCCCGTTCCATCTTTAAGTAGGCTAAGCCATCTTCCGCAATCAGCGTGACTTCCACGATACCGGGAATGAGCTGCAATTTTGCCGCAATACGATTCCATTGCTGTTGCTGAGAAGGAGATAATCGCAGTACTTGCGTGGTTAAATAACGCGGAGGTTGCATGCGATAAGTGAGAGCCAGCCAAAAGAGAGCAAGAAAAATACAGAGGACGTAAACACCCAGAAAGCCAAACTTGCCGTATAGCCATCCGCCGAGAACACCGCCCATAAAGATACCTAAAAATTGCGCGCAAGAATAGATGCCTAATGCAGTTCCTTTGCGGGTGATGGGGGCCGTGCGGGAAATGAGCGAAGGGAGGAAGGCTTCTAATAAAGAGAAGCCAGCAAAAAATAAGCTAAGCGCCGTAATAATTAGCAACCTATTGGTAGGGGCTAGCCATAATAAACATTCTGCGATAGCAAGTGCTACGATGCCGGCTGCAAAATAAGGTTTAAGCTGCCGTTTTCTCTCGGCCATACCGATGCAAACGATAGCGAGAACAAAAGCCACCAGCAGCGTTGGTAAATACACTAACCATTGGCGGTTAGCTGATAGGCTCGCAAAATGATCTAAGCTGATAGGGATCACGATGAAGCTGGCAGTAAAAATAGCATGAAGTAAAAAGATACCTATATTCAATTTAGCTAAATCAGGAGTAATTAATAATTTGAAAAATGCATTCCACTCCGGTTCGGTATCCCGATGCCAGCGTACGTCGATGGGTGTTGGAACGGAAGTATAAAGAAGGAGAATCCCAATCAAACCAAACCCAGCGGCCAGAAAAAATAAGCTATTCACGGCTAGCCATTTTGTTAAAACCGGCCCCAGTACCATTGCAATCGAGAACGAAAGCCCAATCGTCATTCCTGCAATGGCCATCGATTTAGTCCGATGTTCTTCCCTCGTCAAATCAGCGAGTAAAGCAAGAATAGTGCTGCCTACAGCACCCACTCCTTGCAGCGCGCGGCCGATGATCATCAACGTAATCGAATGGGCAAAGCCTGCCAACAAGCTACCAATAATGAAGATAAGTAAGCCCACCAGAATAATCGGCTTACGTCCTAATCGATCGGACAAGCTACCAAATGGAATTTGAAAAAGTGCTTGCGACAACCCATAAATTCCCATCGCTACGCCGATCAACGTGGGTGTGGCTCCCGATAATTGCTGGGCATACAACGCAAAAACCGGTAATACCATAAACAACCCTATCATGCGTAGTCCCATGATAGAGGATAAACTAATCACTGCATGCTTTTCAGCAACCGTCATTTTTTCCCCAGCCATTGTTTTATTCCTTTGTTGTTATCCCCAATTTTCGATAGCGCGAATTATACTCTATTGTTATAATCGCCGCCTATGAAAGAAATAAGCATCCGTGGTGCCCGCACACATAATCTGAAGAACCTGAATGTTGATTTGCCCCGTGACAAGCTAATCGTCATCACCGGTTTATCCGGCTCCGGCAAATCCTCACTCGCGTTTGACACCTTATACGCCGAAGGTCAGCGACGCTACGTCGAGTCACTTTCCGCGTATGCACGCCAATTTTTATCGATGATGGAAAAACCCGACGTCGACCACATCGAAGGGTTATCACCTGCTATTTCTATTGAACAAAAATCCACCTCCCACAACCCTCGTTCAACCGTCGGCACGATTACTGAAATTCATGATTATCTACGTCTACTTTTTGCTAAAGTAGGCCAACCCCGTTGCCCGCAGCATCAGCATGTTTTAGAAGCCCAAACCATCAGCCAAATGGTTGATGCAGTGCTAGCATTACCTGCTGATACCAAGGTGATGATACTTGCTCCTGTCGTCCAGGAACGAAAAGGCGAGCACATTGAGTTGCTGCAATCCTTACGCGGTCAAGGCTTTGTTCGTGCCCGCATCGATGGTGAAATGGTCGAGCTAGACCACGCTCCTAAATTAGATTTGCGCAAAAAACATACTATTGAAGTGGTAATCGATCGAATCAAAGTACGAGAAGACGTTCGTATCCGTTTAGCAGAATCTTTCGAAACTGCCCTACGCCTAGCTGATGGCATAGCTGCTGTTGGTTTTATGGATGAACCTAAACGCGCCTTAAAAGTTTTCTCCTCCAAATTTGCTTGTCCCGATTGCGGTTACAGTTTACCCGAGTTGTCACCACGACTCTTTTCCTTTAACAGCCCCATTGGTGCCTGTGCAAGTTGTGACGGATTAGGCATAAAAGAAGTCTTTGATCCCGAGCTCATCATCAATCCCGAGCTAAGTTTAGCTGATGGTGCTATTCGCGGTTGGGATCGTCGCAATATGTACTATTATCAAATGCTCACGACACTCGCGAAGCACTATAAATTTGATTTAGAAACCCGCTTTGCTCGTTTACCGAAAAAAATTCAAACTATTTTATTATATGGCGGCAGTGAGCCTATTCGTTTTCAATATAAGGATGAAGGGGGGGCTGCTTTTTCCAAAACCACTCCTTTTGAAGGCATTATTCCTAATCTTGAGCGGCGTTATCACGCCACGGAATCTGAGTTTGTAAGGGAAGAATTACATAAATATATTAATGTTCTTCCTTGCGAAACATGTGAAGGCACGCGTTTAAATAAATCAGCCCGCAATGTATTTGTCGCTAATAAAAACTTGCCAGAAATTTCCGCATGGCCGGTTGAAAAAACGAATGCTTTTTTCAGTAAATTCCATTTACCCGGTTATCGCGGTGAAATCGCCGTTAAAGTCGTCAAAGAAATCACGAGTCGGCTGCAATTTCTAATTGATGTGGGCTTAGATTACATTAGTCTAGACCGCAGTGCAGAAACCTTATCGGGGGGTGAAGCCCAACGGATACGACTGGCGAGTCAAATCGGTTCAGGCTTGGTAGGCGTGATGTATATTCTAGACGAACCCTCTATTGGTTTACATCAGCGCGATAATGAGAGACTGTTACGCACTTTGCATCACTTACGAGATTTGGGAAATACAGTGATTGTTGTCGAGCATGATGAAGATGCTATTTTAACAGCAGATCATGTTCTTGATTTAGGCCCTGGCGCGGGGGTACATGGCGGCCAGATCGTTGCGCAAGGGACGCCAGAGCAAATTAAGCGTCATCCCAAATCGCTAACCGGCCAATATCTTTCAGGCAGGCGCCAAATTTCCCTTCCTACAAAGCGTTTACCTATTAATCCTGAAAAACAGATTCAGTTGCGGGGGGCAAAAGGAAATAATCTTAAATCTATTGATGTCGATATCCCCATCGGTTTAATGACGTGTATTACAGGCGTCTCAGGTTCAGGTAAGTCCACATTGATTAATGATACCTTAGCCCCTGTTGCCATTCGTGCCTTAAATGGTGGTAGCGCTCATCAACCTGCTTTATATGAAAGTATCGAAGGTTTAGGGTATTTAGATAAAGTGGTTGTTATTGATCAAAGCCCTATCGGCCGTACGCCTCGCTCTAACCCTGCTACTTATACTGGGTTATTTACTGCTATTCGTGAGCTTTTCGCTGGTACGCAAGAAGCACGTTCCCGTGGTTATGAAGTCGGGCGTTTTAGTTTCAATGTCAAAGGTGGACGATGCGAACCTTGCCAAGGGGAAGGGGTGATTAAAGTAGAAATGCATTTCTTGGCAGATGTATATGTGACATGTGATGTCTGCCAAGGGAGACGTTATAACCGTGAGACATTAGAAATCCTCTATAAAGGTAAAAACATTCATCAAGTCTTAGAAATGACTGTCGAAGAAGGCCGCCAGTTCTTCGATGCTATTCCGGCTGTCGCGCGAAAATTACAAACTTTATTAGATGTAGGTCTGTCTTACATCTCTCTTGGCCAAAGTGCCACTACGCTTTCAGGCGGCGAAGCTCAGCGTATTAAGTTGGCTAAAGAACTCTCTCGCCGAGATACTGGGCGTACGCTTTATATTCTGGACGAGCCCACGACTGGGTTGCATTTTTATGATATCGAGCAATTGCTACATGTCCTCCATCGATTACGGGATGAAGGGAATACGATTGTCATTATTGAGCATAATTTAGATGTGATTAAAACAGCAGATTGGATTATTGATTTAGGCCCAGAAGGTGGTGATCGAGGAGGAAAGGTGATTGCCACGGGTACGCCAGAGGCTGTTGCTAAACATCCTGATTCTTATACAGGCTTGTTCCTCCGCAAACTATTAAGCTCAAAGCTCAAATAATATTCAGACAGGCTGGCATTCTCCATTTTTTGAGTTATAATATAAACGTTGGCGAAGAGAATAATGCAAACGGATTCGACAGATCATCCCAATTCTGCCATTTAGTGCGCATCCCCTAGCCCCTTAAAAATATTTAAAAAATTTTTAAGCTTTTATGTTGACACTCAAATGAGATCGGGTAGAATGCGCCATCTCAAGCGAAAAAAGATCTTTAACAAGTTGGAAAGAGTGAAGAAATGTGCGCGCTTACCTGAGAGAGGTA
>JAJPJH010000029.1 GCA_021324335.1 Gammaproteobacteria bacterium | reverse complement strand
GTAAAATTTTCCAACTACAGATTTTTCCCAATTTTTAATTTCAGAGGCTTCTTCATCTGTTAGATCTATTTTACGATGCTTTAATGCTTCAAGTTCTTTCATCATATTTTCTGTTAGCATAATATCGTCTGGTTTCACCCGGTGTAGCCGCTCTTGCCGAGATAATACGGATGATTTCTTCGCCATTTTGATCTTCTCCAACAGTATGTGCGACGTAAATTAAAATCCCTTGAACCAAGCCAAGACTTTGCCAGCGCTCCTCCACATAATCATGCCTATCATCAGGAACACTCAACAAGAAAGGATCCTGGAACACAAAAGATGCAACCTCAAAACTTAATCCATGTTTTCTTTTATTAAGTAGATTCTTTTTGTTATCCCACTCAAATTGCATCTAGATTGTTCCTATCATCCCTTATGTATTATAGCAAATCGAACTTTCATATAACTACTTTTTTGTAGTTACAGCTTCCTTCCTTCGAAAATCCGAACGCTTACCTGACGCATTCTTCGCCCCAGTATGAAAATGTTTCTTTTTTGCTTGCGGCTTAAATCGTTTCGGCTTTTTCTTAGTAAATTTCTCGCTACTCGCCTGATGTTTAGCACTCGGCTCTAATCCAGAAATCGTTTCGCGCGGTAATTTTTGATTCGTAAACCGCTCAATTCGCTGTAAATGCCGCGCATCTGCCGGCAAAGCAAATGAAATCGCCACCCCTGATTTTCCAGCACGGCCGGTACGACCAATACGATGAACGTAATCTTCGCAAAAGCGTGGCAAATCATAATTAATCACATGCGTAATATCAGCAATATCAATACCCCGGGCAGCCACATCAGTTGCCACTAAAAATTGAATTTTGCCATGACGTAATTGATCCACGGTACGATTCCGTTGACTTTGTTTTAAATCGCCATGCAGTGCTGCTGCGCGATAACCCATATCACAAAGCTCATAGGCCAAGCGATCTGCATCTTTTTTCGTAGCAGAGAAAATAATCGCTTTAAAAATATTTTCATTCTGCAAAAAGTGATGGAACAATCGTTTTTTATGTTGAGAATGATCCGCCATATAAATTTTTTGTGCGATTTGTATTGGCGCAATCCTTTCTTGTGACAAATCAATACGCACTGGATTTTTCAACATATGACGCACAAGGTGTCCTAATTTCTCATCAAGCGTTGCACTAAACAATAATGTTTGACGATGCTTAGGTGTTTCCTTTGCGATCGTTTGCACATCTTCAATAAATCCCATATCAAACATACGGTCCGCTTCATCAAAAATCAGCATTTCGATATCAGATAAATCGACTCTATCGTTTTCCATGTGATCTAATAAACGGCCTGGTGTTGCTACAATAATATCAGCTCGTGGTAAGGCTTTAATTTGTTGGCGATAAGACATGCCACCAACGATATTTACAATATTAAACCGCAAAAATTTGCCATATTTCGCCGCAGCCACACAAATTTGACTGGCTAATTCCCGTGTCGGCGTCAAAATTAAAATGCGGGGTTTAGAGATGGATTTTTTCGCGCTTAAACGCTGTAGTGCCGGTAGAACAAACGTCGCTGTTTTACCCGTACCCGTACGAGCGGATGCAATTAAATCTTTGCCTTCCAAAATCTCAGGGATACAACGCGCTTGAACAGGTGTTGGTTTATCGTAACCGCAAATCGTAATTGCTTTAGAAATCAGTGGATTTAAGTTCATTTGTGAGAATGACATTCTATTTCCTCAAAAAAATTATAAAAAAATGTTTTGCACAGATCACACAGGGCAACATTCAGGGAATGAATCGACCCAAGGTAGCTGGCAGTCGTTATACATCATTGCCAACGTAAACCTAGAATCGCCTCAATGAGGGAATAAAATGCATTGGGAATGATATTTATTTAACTTATGAAGTGGTATATGAACACTATTTTAACAAAAAAGCAAGTGGTTTATAAAAATATTGTCGGCACGATGATGTTTATTTATTTTCTGTAATCAATAACTTACGATCATCGATAAGAAGAGGCATGTCAATAACAAAAAATGCTGACTATTTTTTTGATTTAGGCAGCAGCCCTTTTAATTCTCGAACATCGACTGTCAGGGGACTAAAACGACTCGACCATGCTCATCGATGATAAACTCTATTTTATCTCCAGCGTGTAAGCCAAGATAGGTACGAATTTCTTCCGGGATGGTAGCTTGCCCCTTACTCGTTAAAGTGGCAATAGTCATGAGATATTCCTTACTTTTTCTATTGTTCTTAATTTTATAAAGTAAGGAGCCTCCCCCTCAAGAAAAAACCCCATCAATTGATTGATTAATGCGCGAGCCTTCATTATACTCCGCCCATTCGCCGGGCTAGAGATAGGTATCATGACCGTCTCCTTACGACATCGCGTACAACACGAAGCTTATCGGATCGTCTTTTTGCAGTTAGCAGGCGTTCTGATTTTAGCCAGCGTGGCATTGTTAGTACGCAGCAAAACGAGCGGCTTCTCTGTCTTGATGGGTGGAATAGCCTACGGGCTTCCCAACCTCGTTTTCGTCTGGCGCGTCTTCCGGTTTGTCGGTGCCCAGCAAATGACCCGGTTTGTAGCAGCCTTTTTTTTCGGCGAAATAGGCAAGCTAATAATAAGTGCCGTTTTGTTTTTAGTTGTTGTTAAATACTTGCCAGTTAGTTTATTATCCACGCTCGTTGGGTTCATAGGAGCGATTGTGTCGTTCTGGATAGTATGCATGTGGCATTTTTCTAGACCAAACACAGCTAGGGAATAAATATGGAGATAGGGTTAAAAATGAGCGACGCCAGCAATATTACCCCTGGTCAATATATACAACATCATCTTGAGCATTTAACACTCAACCTCAAGACGTTCACTATTGGTGAAGCCGATGGCTTTTGGTCGCTTAATCTCGACACGCTGATTGTCTCTATTCTTCTTGGTGTTTTAATTTTCGGTGGCTTACATTATGTCGCTGCCCGTATGACTGAAGTCCCTGGTAAATTGCAAAGCATAGTGGAAATTGTCCTTGAATTTGTCAACGATGCCGTTCATGAGATTTTTCATCATAAAACAACATTTATTCCATCATTGGCCTTGACCATCTTCCTATGGGTCTTTTTCATGAATGCCATGGACCTCCTCCCTGTCGATTTCTTACCGCGCATACTCAGCTTTGTTGGTGTACCTTATTTCAAAACGGTTCCGACAGCAGACCCCAATGCCACCTTTGCTATGTCGCTCTCCGTTTTTGTCTTAATTATCGTCTTCAATATTCGTGCCAAAAAGCATCGCTTATTAAAAGAAATGCTGACGTTCCCCTTTGGCCCCTATCTTTTCCCAATCAATTTCCTCTTCCGTATTATTGAAGAATGCATTAAGCCAATTTCTCTTGCCTTGCGACTTTTCGGCAACATGTTTGCCGGCGAGTTAATTTTTATTCTGATCGCCATCATGCCTTGGTGGATACAATGGCCGCCCGGTGCGATTTGGGCCATTTTTCATATTTTGGTGATCACACTGCAAGCTTTCTTATTCATGATGCTAACGATTATCTACCTCAGTATGGCACATGAAGGGCACTAATTAACCACTTTTTAATTTAAGAGGAGACACCATGGAAATAGTAAGCATTATCGGTCAAGTACAGAGCTTAAGCGTGTTAGCCGCTGGGTTATTAATTAGCTTGGCAGCGCTCGGCACCGGCATTGGTTTCGGTCTATTAGGCGGTAAATTCTTGGAAGGCGTTGCCCGTCAACCAGAATTAGGGCCTATGTTAATGATGCGTATGTTCATCATGGCAGGCTTGGTCGACGCGTTTGCGGCCATCTCCATTGTGATGGGTTTAATTCTTTTCTTTGCCACCAACCCCTTCCTGTCTGCTGTCATCAATGCAGCTAAACCAGCAGTAGGCGGTTAATGATAAGCGTAAGGAAAAACTCATGAATATTAATGCCACCATCATCGGTCAATTTATTACTTTCGCTATCTTGGTGTGGTTCACCATGAAGTATGTCTGGCCACCTATCTTGAAGGCCATACATGATCGCGAGAAAAAAATTGCTGCGGGCTTAGAAGCCGCCGAACGAAGCAAGCGTGAGCTTGAAGTGGCAGAACATAAATCGCTATCCATTATCCGAGACGCTAAGCAGCAAGCAACGCAAATCATTGAACAAGCTAACTTGCATTCCGCTCAATTAGTTGAAGAAGCGAAAGTACAAGCGAAGAAGGAAAGCCAGCGTATTGTGGATATGGCACAAGAGGAAATTGATAAGGAAGTCACCAAGGCCAAAGAAGCGTTAAAGACACAATTAGCTACATTGGTGATTGCAGGCGTGGAAAAAGTTGTTCAACAAAAACTCGATCCTGCTTTGCAGCAAGACTTGTTGAACACATTAGCAGCTGAGATCTAATCATGGAAAATCTCTCCGGCTTAAAATACGCAAACATTGCACGACCTTATGCATGGGGTGCCTTCGAGTATGCACGCGACAAGCAAGCCTTATCGGAATGGAAAGCATTTCTGGCTTCTGCTGCCAATGTCGTTCAGCACCCGGATGTCAGCAAGCTGTTGCAAAATCCTGATATTTCCTCAGCGAAATTAGGTGAATTCTTTGAAAGTGTTTTAGCCTCGCTGCTCGACCCTGAGAAAAAAAATTTCCTGCGATTGCTTGCTGAGCACAAGCGCTTCGCGATCCTGCCAGAAATCGCTACCTTGTTTAACGCTTATGAAGCGGCGTTAGAAAAAATCAGCATGGTACGCGTGATTACGGCAATCGATACCAGTGAAGATTATCGGGAAAAACTAGCTCAATTATGGAAACATCGTCTTCAACGCGAGGTTAAACTCCGCTATGAAGTCGACCCTTCTATTTTAGGCGGAGCGATTTTTTACTTAGACGATGGCAAAGTCGTCGATGCATCGATCCGCGGAAAATTAACTCGCTTACTTGAATTTTCTTTAAGGTAATGACTATGGCTACGCAAGTGAAGCAATTAAGTCCCACAGAAATCAGTGACCTGATTAAAGAACGTATTGTCCATTTCGATTTAAAACCTGAAGTGCGAACAGAAGGCCAAATCGTTAGTGTTAAAGACGGTATCGTCAGCCTGTATGGTTTGAACGATGTCATGCAAGGTGAAATGATTGCCTTCTCCGATAACATTTATGGTCTCGCTCTCAACTTAGAGCGCGATTCCGTGGGAGCCGTTGTATTAGGTCGCACCGATACGTTATCCGAAGGCCAAACAGCCAAATGCACGGGCCGCATTCTGGAAGTCCCCGTGGGTGAAGCCTTATTAGGTCGGGTAGTCGATGCCTTAGGCAATCCTATTGATGGCAAAGGTACCCTCAAAGCAGAAAAAACCTCCCCGGTCGAAAAAGTAGCACCCGGTGTTATTTTCCGTCAGCCAGTTTCTCAACCTTTGCAAACGGGCTTGAAAGCAATTGACGCGATGGTTCCTATTGGCCGTGGCCAACGTGAATTGATTATTGGTGACCGTCAAACGGGCAAAACAGCGATTGGTATCGATACGATCATTAATCAACGTCATACTGGCGTGAAATGTATTTATGTTGCCATTGGACAAAAAGCTTCCTCGATCGCAGCGGTTGTTCGCAAGTTAGAAGAACATGATGCGATGAAACATACCATCATTGTGGCAGCGACTGCTTCTGATCCTGCCGCTATGCAATACATTGCTGCTTACGCAGGCTGTGCAATGGGTGAATATTTCCGTGATAAAGGTGAAGACGCGCTGATTATTTATGATGATCTCACCAAACACGCTTGGGCATATCGCCAAATTTCCTTATTATTACGCCGCCCACCTGGCCGTGAAGCTTATCCAGGCGATATTTTCTATTTACATTCACGTTTATTGGAACGTGCTTCCCGTGTGAATGCTATTTACGTCGAAAAAATGACGGATGGCAAAGTCAAAGGCAAAACAGGTTCATTGACAGCGCTGCCTATCATTGAAACCCAAGCAGGCGACGTGTCGGCTTTTGTTCCGACCAACGTCATTTCTATCACTGACGGTCAGATCTTCTTAGAAACAGACTTATTTAATGCCGGTATCCGTCCTGCTATCAATGCGGGTCTTTCCGTTTCGCGTGTAGGTGGCGCAGCCCAAACTAAGATCATGAAAAAGCTAGTCGGTGGTATTCGTATTGGCCAAGCTCAATACCGTGAACTGGCTGCTTTCTCTCAATTCTTATCTGATTTAGATGAAGCAACGCGTAAGCAATTAGAACGTGGCCAACGCATCACAGAAGTGATGAAGCAGAAACAATACATGCCACTGTCTGTTGCTGATCAAAGCGTCATCTTCTTTGCCGTTGACCAAGGTTATCTCGATGATGTGCCATTAAATCGCATTGCAATGTTCGAGCAAGAATTGATTAGCTATATGAATGCTAATTACCGTGAATTTGTTGAACGTATCAACAAAACCGGCGATTACAATGACGAAGTTGTCCAGACCTTGCGTAGTATCCTCGAATCATTCAAAGCAAACCAATCTTGGGAGTAAGGGGATAGGGCATGGCAATTGCTAAAGAAATACGGACAAAAATTCGCAGCGTTCAAAATACCAAGAAAATCACGAAAGCGATGGAAATGGTAGCTGCTAGTAAAATGCGTAAAACACAAGACCGCATGCATCGTGCCATTCCTTATGCGAAAAAGATCTTGCAAGTCATCAGCCATATTGCCAGAGCCCGTGCAGAATATGTTCATCCTTTCATGGAAAAGCGCGAGATCAAACGGGCTGGCTATATCGTCATCACAACTGATCGTGGTCTTTGCGGGGGCTTAAATAGTAATTTATTGAAAGCCACGATTAAGTCCATCAAACAGCATGTGGATGCGGGCGTAGAAGTCGATTTATGTATTATTGGCAATAAAGGAATGGCTTTCTTCAAACGTATTGGCGGCCATGTCATTGCGCATAAAAATAATTTAGGGGATATGCCGAGTGTGACAGATTTAATAGGCGTCATCAAAGTCATGTTAACGGCTTATCTCGAGCATAAGATTGATGCGCTTTACCTTTGTTCCAATGAATTCATTAACACCATGCGCCAGGAACCACGAATCCAGCAAGTCTTGCCCTTGGTTCCAGCAGAGAATACGGAATTACAGCATCACTGGGATTACATTTACGAACCTGATAATGCTCCAGCGTTATTAGATAAATTACTGACACGTTATGTTGAATCTCAAGTGTATCGAGCTGTGATTGAAAACATCGCTTCCGAGCAAGCCGCACGTATGTTGGCAATGAGAAATGCGACAGATAATGCAGCAGAATTAATTTCCAGCTTGCAATTAGCTTACAACAAAGCAAGGCAAGCAGCGATTACACGGGAATTGTCAGAAATTGTGGCGGGAGCGTCGGTACTTTAAAAGAGGTGAAACACATGAGTCAAAGTAAGAAAGGCAAAATTGTTCAAATTATCGGTGCAGTGATCGACGTTGAATTCCTTGATGACATGGATGTGCCTCGCATCTATGATGCATTGCGCGTTGATGACGTGAATCTCATTCTTGAAGTGCAGCAGCAACTTGGCGACCGTGTCGTCCGTACCATTGCGTTAGGGTCCACTGATGGGTTGCGTCGCGGATTAGCTGTTACCAATACCGGTCACCCGATTATGGTACCCGTCGGCCCCAAAACACTTGGCCGGATTATGAACGTGTTGGGTGAAGATATTGATGAAAAAGGCCCAATAGACGCCCAACGCATGCCTATTCATCGCCCCGCCCCTACTTTTGCAGAACAAGCACCGACGCAAGAATTATTAGAGACAGGCATCAAAGTGATCGATTTAATTTGTCCTTTTGCGAAAGGCGGTAAAGTCGGTTTATTCGGTGGCGCAGGTGTCGGTAAAACCGTCAATATGATGGAACTCATCAACAATATCGCCAAAGAACATGCTGGTTTATCCGTGTTTACGGGTGTAGGTGAGCGTACTCGAGAAGGTAATGATTTCTATTTAGAAATGAAAGAATCACAAGTATTAGACAAAGTGGCACTGGTATATGGTCAGATGAATGAACCACCTGGTAACCGTTTACGTGTCGCACTGACAGGCTTGACGATTGCAGAAAGCTTCCGGGATGAAGGCAAAGACGTCTTGTTATTCATCGATAACATTTTCCGTTACACCTTGTCGGGTGTGGAAGTATCGGCACTCTTAGGTCGTATTCCTTCTGCCGTCGGATATCAACCAACCTTGGCGGAAGAAATGGGTGTCTTACAGGAACGCATCACTTCTACCAAAACAGGTTCTATCACTTCTGTTCAAGCTGTCTACGTTCCTGCTGACGACCTCACTGACCCTTCACCTGCTACCACCTTTGCTCACTTAGATGCAACCGTGGTGTTATCACGTCAGATTGCTGAGCTCGGTATTTATCCTGCTATTGATCCGCTGGATTCTACTAGTCGCCAGCTAGATCCGTTAGTCGTTGGGCAAGAGCATTATGAGATTGCCCTGGCTGTGCAGAAAACCTTACAACGCTACAAAGAATTAAAAGACATTATCGCCATTCTGGGTATGGATGAATTATCTGAAGAAGACAAGCAAACGGTGGGACGTGCACGCCGTATCCAACGTTTTCTGTCTCAACCCTTCTTCGTAGCAGAAGTGTTCACCGGTACACCTGGTCGCTATGTTTCCATTAAGGAAACCTTACGTGGCTTTAAGGGAATTTTAAGTGGTGATTATGATCATTTACCCGAACAAGCCTTCTACATGGTTGGCACGATTGATGAAGCAGTGGAAAAGGCTAAAACATTATGACCCCATCCACGCTTCGATTAGACATTGTTAGCGCTGAGAAAGAAATCTTCTCCGGGGAAGTCAATATGGTGTTTGTCACCGGAGAGTTGGGCGAGCTAGGTATTGCACCTGGCCATGCGCAACTGCTTACCACGCTCAAACCGGGCTGGGTCCGTGCTGTCGCCGCTAATCAAGAGGAAGAAGTCTTTTATATTTCTGGTGGGATGCTGGAAGTGCAGCCTTATATTGTGTCAGTGCTAGCAGATACCGCCATGCGAGCAGCTGATTTAGATGAAGCTGCTGCATTGGCTGCAGAAGAGCAGGCCAAGAAAGCATTACAAGGTAAGGTTTCTGCTATTGATCTCGCTAAAGCCACCGCTGAACTCGCTGAGGTCACTGCCCAGATTCGAGCCATTCAACGTTTGAAAAAGCGAGCAAAGGGCGAGCGGGCATAAAAGAATGCTACACTACAAGAAGAATTGCAGCGGCTATCCTTTGTATTAGCTTATATTTTGGGTCATGCCAGCGAAAGCTGGCATCCAGAAGATAAATATATTCTAATACGTAGTTCGTGAATGCATACAAACTATATGAAAGAGGTGTTCCATGACCAAGAATCATTCAGTCCATTCTTATGATAGCCTGATGCGTTATGCAGAATTCTTAGGTTATGGTGAGATCCACACGAAAGTAGACGAAAAAACCGGGCTAAAAGCCATTATCGCCATTCACAATCTCAAGCGCGGGCCTGCCATTGGTGGCTGTCGTATGGTGTCTTATTCTTCTGTCGATCAAGCGTATGAAGATGCTTTGCGTCTAGGTTATATGATGAGCTACAAAGCTGCCATCAATAATCTTCCGCATGGCGGGGCGAAAGCTGTATTGATTAAGCCTAAGGAAATTAAAGATCGGCAAGCTTATTTTGAAAAATTTGGGGAATTTGTTAATGAATTGGGTGGCCGTTACATCACAGCGGTAGATTGTGGGACGAGTCCCCAAGAAATGGATCTCATTGCCCGCCGAACATCGTATGTGACGTGTACAACCAAACGCGGGGGGGATGATGATCCTTCACCGCTGACAGCGTTAGGGGTTCGCCGGGGAATTGAAGCGGCGGTGAAATTTAAATTGGGCAAGGATTCTCTGGAAGGCGTGCGAGTAGCCATTCAGGGGGCAGGGCATGTTGGCTATCATTTGATAAAAGAGTTAACGGCAAAAGGTGCCCAGATTGTTGCCTCAGATGTTAACCTGCAAGCGCTACAGCATTGTATTGATGAATTTGGCATTACTGCTTGCCCCGCGGAAGAAATTTATAGCCAAGAGGTGGATGTTTTTTCTCCTTGTGCCTTAGGCGCTGTGCTAAATTTAGAACATATTCAACGGCTAAGAGCACCTATTGTCGCCGGCTCAGCTAATAACCAATTGGCCCATCAGCGCTATGGCGCCCTTTTACACGAACGCGGGATCTTATATGCCCCGGATTTCCTTATTAACGCCGGGGGGTTAATCCATGTGGCCGTTATTTATGGCCATGGGGACATTGGTAAGTCCACTGCGCAAATTATGGATATTTATCATACGGCTTATGCCATTTTCGAGCAGTCGGCACGGGAAAATAAGCCAACTAATGAGATTGCGGAGAGGATTGCATATGAGAGGCTGCAAGAATAATTAGAATAACTTATTGATACATTAGACTTTCCTCCCCCTGCTGCTCTTTAACATCTCCTTAAGCTAAATCAGCTATGCTTAGGTGTAATAGTTTAAAATATTAAAATAATTTGAGAGTGGGGCACGCTCATGCCGAAACGATCTAACATAGATCCATCCCAGATAATAAGGCATCTCCAAAAGTCTAAAGCAAAAACTATTTGGCGACCTTTAGTGGAAGAGCTGCTTGCAGCTTCGAATGCTGCTCATAACAAGCAGGATCAAAACCTCCATTTGGCTAAAGCTATTGCTGTATTCGGTAAAGTAAGAAAGTATCTCACAGAAGATGCAAAGCTATGATCTGCCCCGCGTTTTGTAGACACTAAATTCTAAAATCCGCAAGTCAGTTCATATTGCTCAGGCGATTGATAGCCAAGAAACGAATGCTTGCGTTGCCGATTGT
>JAJPJH010000081.1 GCA_021324335.1 Gammaproteobacteria bacterium | reverse complement strand
AGATCGCATTCTTGCAATTTTAATGATAAACCTAATTGCTGCGCACGCTCAGAAAGTAATTCGGGATCAGCGAGGACAACTAATTCGGCAAGCCACGATTGCTGCGCGATTTGAATCGTAATATCAGGGCCGATGCCGGCAGGTTCGCCCGGCGTGATGAGAATACGGCGAGTAGGATCCATCATTGGCCAGGATTCGTTACGATAAACGCTTGACCACGCAATTTAGACACCCACGTTTGTACTGCTTCAGCAAATTTGCGTTGGAACAGTAATTCTTCTACTTGCTTACGGCTAGGGGCTGCTTGTGGCGCGAGATTGCGTACTTCGACTAAGCGAATAATATGAAATCCGTTTGGTGCTTGGATGGGCCCCGCAAATTGATTAGGCTGCATGCGTCCTACTTGATCTGCAAAAACAGAGGGAATTTCAGGTAATTTACGCCAGCCTAAATCACCCCCTTGCAAAGGACGATCACCGCCTGCATCAGATTGCTCTACTTCTGAAAAGCTTTTCCCTTGATTCAATTTACTGAGAATAGCTTGTGCCCGTTTTTTTGCAGATATAATTTCTTCCGTTGAAGGCGTATCAGATAAAGGAACCAACAAATCTTCCAAGTGATATTCTTTTAATTCATTTTTTTGCCATGCCTTAGAATGCATAAACGCATTTACTTCTTCTTGCGTAATATTGATATGACCCATTAACTCCATTTGTTCTATTTTTTGTAAAGTCATTTGATCACGAATTTCCTCACGGTAATCCGAGGTTTTCATCCCATCGCTATTAATATGTTGATATAACTCTTGGCTTGTTAAGTGGTTTTCTTCAGCAATATGTTTAATAGCTTTATCTATTTCTTGATCTGTAATGGCTACATTCGCTTGTTTAGCGACTTGAAGCTGTAATTTTTTATTAATAAGTTGATCCATCACTTGTTTGCGCAGTACATCAGTCGGTGGAACGGGAAAATGGCTCTGGGTCATTTGCACTTTCGCCATCTCCACAGCATGGTTTAATTCACTATTGGTTATTACCTCGTCATTAATGATCACCACAATCTGATCTAAAGGCTGTTCGGTAGAGTGAGTCGTGCTCTTAGCATAGAGGTTCATGCAAAAGAGGGTGCTCATTAATAGCGTACTTGTTACGGTAATAAACTTTTTCATCAGTATTCCTGCCCAAATTGTGTATTGTAACCAGCAATGGTGCTTAGTAACGAACTCGGATCACCTGTTCCCGCATTGCCTAAGCCTTTCAAAGCAAATTGGAGGTAAAATCCACTATCGTAGACAAGGGTATTGTTGTTAGAAGAATCTATACCTACGAATGTTCTGCTAGCGACGATTCGTACCGCCCAGCAGCAAGTGTCATATTGTACCCCATAGATGAGGTCCTGGAAATGATTGGTGTTCCAATCATGGCTCCATCGTCCTACGGAGCTAATATCATGGGTGAGTGGCCAGGAGAAGGAAAAGTCAGTTAATTTCAAATTGTTATCCGACGTATTACCAGTCCCTACACCGGAGAAAGGATCCCCATTACGAGCAAAATCATAACCTAGGTTGATGGCTCGGGCTGGGTCGGGTTGATAGTTCAAGCCAATATTAGAGTTATCAACCTGCTTAGTCGTTGGGTTCCAGATGGTATTCCCCGATACCTTCCAGACAGGGTTGACATGATAGTCCAGGGTGCCTGAGACAGGTGAGAGACGTTGGCTATTAGCAGGATTGCCTGGGTAATCACTGCAAGTATTCGGGTCGTTGCATAAGGTGACACGACGGTCAGCAAAATACACAATTTCACCCACCGCTAAGCGGACTTTTTCTAACCCGGTGTTTTCATCAATCAAGCGGGTCGTCACGCCTGCCCCAATTTGATTAGCATCGCCAATGCGATCTAGACCGCTAAATCGATTGTAATTAAATAATTGATCATACGTGAGGGTGTTTACAGTTGTATCAAAGACCGGAATGTCAGATTGGCTTCGATAGGGAATATAAGTGTAATAAATTTGCGGTTCGAGGGTTTGTTGAAAGTTATGGCTGAATAAATTAACTGAACGATCAAGAGAAAATCCGGATGCCACATCAAAAATAGGGACTTCACGCTGGATACTGTGTGGGGTGTTAGTATCAGCTGTTTGCTGAAGGTTATAATCCGTGAGAGCAACTTGAAACCGAGGGTTGATATAAAAATAAGGCCAATAAAGTGGCAGATTAATACCGGGTTGCGCATTCATACGATTACCAATGGGGGGAATGGTATCCACCCCAGGCGTTTTTAAAATATCGAAATGGGTCGCTTCAGTATCCATAAAATATTCCAATCCATAGGCTTGATCAGGATAATCCGCGCTTAAAATTAATTGTGGAAGGCGGCGATATTGAGTTTGGATAGGAGAGGCATTCTCAACCAACGGATTTAATGTCTGATAACCTTGAACACGGCCGGTAAAATTCCAGTGATCGCTTTTATAGAATAATTCACCTTGTTGTAAGAGCTGATTCTGCGTGCTTTCATTAAGGCCGCTACCAAAATCTTGCAGGTAATAGTCATCGCTTGCGTAATTAAAATCCACATGACTAGACCAGTGCGGACTATATTGCGAATTATCGCGCCAAAAGAAACCAGTGCGAGTGGTGCTATCGTTAAGCAGCCGGTTTAATTCAGCTTGTGTTGAGGGGTTAGTCGAATTAGCGTATTTCTCTTTCGATGTTTGCTGAAAATTGGCGAAATAAGTATCAGATGGTAAGACACTGAGCTCCACATTGCCCGAACTGGTTCCTGTTAGATAGCGAAAATTATCAGTTACCTGGATACCCCGCTTAGTTAGAATAGCCGGCGTAATCGTCATGTCATAATTGGGTGCCATGTTCCAATAGAAAGGGGTATTGAGATAAGGCCCGTACTTATTAGAAGTACCAAATCGGGGCCATAAGAAACCTGTTTGCCGTCGACTATCAATAGGGAAATTAATGTAGGGGGTATAAAAAACAGGGATGTCTCTTACCCAAATGCGGGCATGTGTGGCATAGCCTCGACCGGTGCTTTTATTCAACACCATGTGACTGGCATTTACTTGCCAAACAGGATTAAGCGGTGAGCAGGTAGTATAGCTCACCGAACGTAAATCATATATTTTAGGTTCTGTCTGCGAGAACTGATAAGCTTTTCCCCACGCAGTGAGACCTGTCACTTTCCGCGTCTTTTCCATTTCTGCTGGTGGAACCGATTTGGCGCCTGCGAGTTGGGGGGTGCTTCTTGGTTGTGTACTTTTTGCAAACGTCGTCCGGTAAGTGGTATCCGTTAAAAATTTCGCGTTCGTGTCAAAATTATAATGTGCTTGTTTAGCAATAATGAGCGTATTGGGTTCTCGCAAATGGACATCACCTATCAAATCTACCGCATTAATCTTGCCAGTAACCGGATCGCGATAGATATACGCTTTATTCGCTGTGATCTGCTGGTCTTCACGATTAATCGTGACTTTGCCTTCAAGAATAGAGGTACCATGAAAGGAAAAAAAGCCTTGCTGGCCGGTTGTTTCAATGAAACTGCCTTTTTCTAAACGGACGGGATAAGCAAAAGAGGGCTCGAGGTAATACCCCCCACAATGATTTTCTCTACTTTCTACCCAGCCTAATTCTTTTGCGATAGTCTCTTGCGTCCACGTCGAGTTTGCTTCGTTAGAGAAGGCCATCTGCGGAAGGATGCAGCTGATTAGTAGGCTTACAATGAGTACTATTTTTCTTACAGACATTTTATTGTCCCTGAGCTATATTCCTTCCCAAGTCGCTTTACTTTAATTCAAATCGGCAAGTGTAACGAAAAGGGCTAGATAATGGAATCCGCGGAAGAAAGAAAACAGTTGCTTTTGACCTGGCTGAAGACAGAGTGCGGTCTTTCCTCCCTGACCTTGTATCCAATGATAGGCGATGCTAGCTTCCGCCGCTATTTTCGCGTTTGGACCCCATCTGCTTCTTTTATTGCGATGGATGCCCCACCCCCCCGAGAAAATTGCCGTCCGTTTATAGCCATTGCTAACGCCCTGCGAGCACAAGGGTTAAACACACCCGTTGTCTTTGAAGCTAATTTAGAGCAAGGGTTTTTGTTACTGACCGATTTTGGGGACCTGGCCTACCTGAGCGTGCTGGAGGATCACAATGCCGATCTTCTTTACACCCGAGCTCTCAATGCCTTGGCTACTTTACAAGGCTGTCGCGAGGTACCTGGTTATAGTATTCCATCTTTTACGCGCGAATTCATGTGGCAGGAATGGGAATGGCATAAAGAATGGTTTTTGAACAAATGGCTAGGATTGACTTTGTTAGGAGAAGAAGAATTAGATGAGTGTTATGCCCATCTTGTAGAAATGGCCTTATCTCAACCGCAAGTGTTTATGCATCGTGATTATCATGCAGCCAATTTAATGGCTTTACCACATGATGTGGGAATTCTGGATTTTCAAGACGCCTTCATCGGACCTGTGACCTATGACGTTGTGTCTTTATTGCGCGATTGTTATATCGATTGGCCGCAAGCGCAGGTGATCCAATGGGTAGAGTACTATTTTAAAGAATTACAAAAGCAAGGCGTCTTATCACAGGTTGATTCAGGAGAATTTCTCTATTGGTTTGATATGATGGGGGTGCAGCGTCATTTAAAAGCATTATTAACCTTTGCTCGTAAGCACGTCCGGGATCATCAGTCTCACTACCTTCGATATGTACCTCGCACCTTAAATTATTTACAACAAGTAAGTGCAAACTATCCAGAATTAACGTTGCTGCATCGGCATTTAACAGAAACGGTGCAGCCTGTTGTGGAGCAGCTCTCCGTATGCGCGCCATGATATTAGCAGCGGGTCGAGGTGAACGCATGGGCTCATTAACAGCGAATGCCCCTAAGCCCTTATTATATGTGGCAGGAAAATATTTAATTGAATATGCCATTTTTAGTTTGGTTAAAGCAGGTATTAAGGAAATAGTGATAAATGTTTCTTATCAGGCTGAGCAGATTAAAACGGCATTAGGTGATGGAAAACGCTATGGCGTTACTATTTTTTATTCGGAAGAAAAAGAACGATTAGAAACAGGCGGGGGTATTTTCCATGCGCTACCTTTGCTAGGTGAAGAACCTTTTATTGTATTGAGTAGCGATATTATTACTGATTATCCCCTCCATCAATTACCTCAACAGCCTGAGGGCCTAGCGCATTTAGTGATGGTGGATAATCCTCCTTATCATCCGGAGGGAGATTTCGGTTTGCGTGAAGGGCGTCTGGTCATGAATGTTCAGCCTACTTTCACGTTTGGCAATATTTCCATATTCCGCCCAGAATTTTTTAAAAATTGCGAACCGGGTCATTTTCGTTTGACAACGTTATTGATTCCTGCCGTTTTAGCTAATCAAATAACGGGCGAGCACTATCGAGGAGCATGGTATAACGTGGGTACACCTAGCGATTTGCAAGAAGTTAACCTGCGCGCCCGAGAGGATTCGAACCTCCGACCTTTGGCTTCGGAAACCAACACTCTATCCAACTGAGCTACGGGCGCAAGGGACGATAGAAATAACGTATCTTGGCTTAGGATGCAAGTTGAGTAGTTGTAAATTCCAAAATAAAACTTATAATCGCTTCTAACTTCGAGATTATTCTTCCCTGTTTTAATTCCCATTCTTTCTTTCCCCTCTTACATTAAAAGGAAAAAACCTTATGACACTTGCTATTGTCTATAGCCGTGCTGCTGCCGGTATTACTGCCCCCTTGGTGACAGTGGAAGTCCATTTATCCAATGGTATGGCAGGTTTGAGCATTGTCGGTTTGCCAGAAGCAGCAGTAAAAGAAAGTAAAGATCGCGTGCGTAGTGCTTTGATGAATACCCAGTTCGAATTTCCTTGTCGCCGTATCACGATTAATTTAGCACCCGCTGATTTACCTAAAGAAGGGGGACGCTTTGATTTACCGATTGCATTGGGAATACTCGCGGCCTCAGGGCAACTTCCGCCAGATGTTTTGTTGGAATATGAATTTGCAGGAGAGCTTGCATTATCAGGTGAATTACGGCCCATCCGTGGGGTCTTGCCAGTAGCATTAAGTACGTATCAATCCGGGCGACGATTAATTATTCCTGACTATAATGCTCAGGAAGCAGCATTGGTCCCACAAGCCCAAGCTTTATCAGCTAAACATCTATTAGAGGTATGTGCTCATTTGCGGGGAGAGCAACCACTTTCTGCTTGTTCCTCCCAACTCACGTTACAACCGAATGATCCAGCCGATGATCTTGCCGATGTGAAAGGACAACCTCATGCCAAACGCGCGTTAGAAATTGCTGCTGCAGGGCGACATAGCTTGTTATTCATCGGGCCACCTGGAACAGGGAAAACCATGCTTGCCAGTCGCTTACCTAGCATTTTGCCAGAAATCGATGATCGAGCTGCGTTAGAAGTAGCAGCTATTGCTTCTGTCAGTAACAATGGATTTAATCCCATTGAATGGAAACGCATTCCTTTTCGTTCCCCTCATCATAGCAGTTCTAGCGTGGCTTTAGTCGGAGGAGGCCGACCCCCCCGGCCAGGAGAAATTTCGCTAGCACACAATGGTATTTTATTTCTGGATGAGTTTCCTGAATTTAGTCGTCATGTATTAGAAAGTTTACGTGAGCCTTTAGAATCCGGGTGTATCACGATTTCTCGTGCTGCATTTCAAACCATGTTCCCTGCACAATTCCAACTCATTGCTGCAATGAACCCTTGTCCCTGTGGTTATGCAGGAAGCGCTTCTGATCATTGCCGTTGTACGAAAGAACAAATTCAACGTTATATTGGTAAAATCTCTGGGCCATTATTGGATCGTATCGATATGCATGTGGAAGTGGCACGTTTACCACCTTCCATGCTCGCGAATACTCCTCAGCAGCCTATCGAATTTAGTAAAGAGGTACGCCAGCGAGTCATCAAGGCACGGAATTATCAACTCGCGCGCCAGGGTAAATGTAATACCCTATTGACCGTTCCAGAATTAGATCACGTTGCCGACATTCAGCCAGAGGCTTTGACGCTATTGAATCAAGTGATGACACGGTTTAATCTTTCAGCTCGTGTCTATCATCGAATTATTAAAGTGGCCCGGACCATTGCGGACTTAGAGGGAATCGCAGCCATTAGCCAGGCCCATTTAAGTGAAGCATTGCAATATCGCTGCTTAGATCGGATGAAAAATGACGTTTAATATGAAACTGTACATTTTTTGATCTATTTAAGCCGAGCAATTTTTCTATTAGTGTCTATACTAAAAATAGCTTTAATGATAAGAACCATAATGAGTGAGGATGAGGAGGTTATATGCCATTAACGTTTTATCCCCAGGATGAACCTAAAGGTACGTTAGAAGAACGGATAGAAATGCTAATGGATGGCGCCGAGCGATATAAATCGATCGTACTCGATGCTGCACTGGTGAAAGTAGAAACGAATGAAAAAAAACGTATGACACCTCGTGAGCAAGCAGCTGCATATAACTGGGAAGAAATTGCACGTACCTTGCGGGAAGTGCGTGAGTTACCGGAAGGCAGTAAAGAAAGTAAGTTAAAGAAAGCCAGCTTATTGAGCAAGTTGGCGGAAGTCTACGAAGTGTTACGCGGTGCTAAGATGGCCAAACTTGAAGCTGTCAGGCTAGCCTTAATCAGTGAGGCTAATCAGCTTCGGGGAGGAGCTTCTCAAGTAGCCTAAATAATTAATTAGCTGGCTATAGCTTCTACAGCGGTGCGTAATTTATCCATTGCTTTTTTTTCAAGTTGCCTCACACGTTCAGCCGAAATGTGATATTTGTCTGCTAACTCTTGTAACGTGACTTTATTTTCGTCTAACCAACGGGCTTGAATAATGTGCTGGCTGCGTTCATCTAGCTGATTCAAGGCTTGGTAAATAGTGTCACTGGATTGCTCCGACCAATCTGATTGCTCCAATTGCTTATCAGGGTTATAGCGATGATCTTCTAAAAAGCCTGCAGGCGCGAAGTAAGAAGTTTCTTCGTCATCATATTCACTGTGGCTTTCAAATGAAGCGTCTGTGCTGGCAAGACGCATTTCCATTTCTCTTACCGTCTCAGGTTTAACCCCTAAATCTTTAGCGACTTCGTTTACTTCCTGGGTGGTCATCCAGCTAAGATGTTTTTTTAGGTTGCGTAAGTTGAAAAAAAGCTTTCGCTGGGCTTTCGTGGTGGCTATTTTGACAATACGCCAATTGCGTAAAATATACTCATGTATCTCTGCTTTAATCCAATGCATCGCAAAGGTCACCAGGCGTACACCTAGTGCTGGATTAAAACGTTTTACTGCTTTCATTAATCCAATATTGCCTTCTTGGACCAGGTCAGCCAATGGCAAGCCATAGCCTAAATAGCCCTTAGCTACTCGGACCACATAACGGAGATGCGCTAAAATCAAGCGCTTAGCAGCTGCGAGTTCATTATTTTGCTGTAATCGTACCGCTAATTCATATTCTTCCTCTGGGGTCAGCATAGGAATTTGCTGTACATACTGGATATAAGCTTCCAGGCTGCTGACCGGCAGGCGAATATCAACGGTTTGTAGGCTCGTATTTAGATTGGCCATAAATATAAAAGATCTCGTGAGTTTAATAGGATAATTTATCTTGGAAAACTGCATTATATTACTAAATTATTCTGCCTGTTTTCAATATGGCTTTTCCACTAGTAGCGTGGATTC
The DNA here is from genome assembly GCA_021324335.1 of Gammaproteobacteria bacterium. Taxonomy (GTDB): domain Bacteria; phylum Pseudomonadota; class Gammaproteobacteria; order DSM-16500; family DSM-16500; genus Aquicella. The sequence goes on along the minus strand of JAJPJH010000081.1, from coordinate 13,500 downwards.
CTTATCTTATAGAAAGTAAATAAGATATAATAGGGTAAATTGAGTATAACTTAACCACTTTAACTAACAATAATAAAATCTATGATTTTAAAAAAAATTCTTGAAATGAAACCAGAGATTGAAAAGCTTGCCGGTCAATATGGGCTTAATTTATTTTTCGGGAAGTCAAAAATAGATGAAAAAATCTTTTTATTTTTTCTTCCAATGAACCCAAATCACACCTGGGGGTTGTTTAAAAAAGCCTACTTTAAATTGTCATTGCTTAAGCTATTAAACATTGACTCCGAAAATGCAGAAATCAAGGTGGATCAATTAAATGCGTTTGATCCAACTTTTTTAAGAGAAAATTGTCAGCAGGTTTGTCCCTTTTCAGATTTTAATAAAGAAAGTATACGAAAAATTTTCCAAGTAGATTTAGATCAATTATCCGATTCTAATTGTAGAAAGCCATGTTTCTCCAACTGACATTCTTCTGTACGGTGCCACTCTTTAGGGCGAAGTGCATGCCACCAATTGGTTTTCATTTGGTTTTATCTCGGTGTAATTTTTTTCCGCGGGAAATTTATTCGTCACGCCAACCGTTAAGGGAATGATTTGGGTTTTATATTCTTGATCAAGACACGCTTCTATAGCAGGAATTTGAGATTCCAACTTTATAATTAACTCAGCAACTAAGTTGTTATTATCTTTGATAGAATTTTTAAAAACAGCAGTGTTTTTCCCTACAATATCATAATGAGCAAATTCGTCCCTGGTAAGTTTTAATATAGTGAAATGCTCTATCAATTTTTCATCTGAAATAAGCTTCTTCAATAATAAATCGCGTGCGCAGGTGCCAGCAATGACATATAACATGGCTATTGCAAAGGCTGATGCATCAGAACTTATCTCTGGATCATAGGCAACTATTTCGTGAATTTTTCGTAACGCATCTAGAATATAAGCAAATTGGTCGATCATTTTCACTGAATGCTTACGAGTTAATTCAATGACGTCTGCCCGGTTTTTCCAGCCTGTTAATCTCCCTCCAGTTTGTTGTTCATTTTCGGATTCCAAGACTGAAAATGCTTCAAGTTCAAAATTACAATCTAGGATATAATGAAGATCTTTTATACGAATAAAATAATCAGCTATTAAATTTCTAATCGCGGAAGTTTGGTGTAATAATTGATTAAAATTAGAAAAACCATAGGATTTTCCAAGTAATTCAGCTCGTGAGGTAGAGCGGAGTAAGTTTTCTGCAATCGCCCCCATCACGATGAAGCCATAACTTTTTGCAAAAATATTTAAATTATTATCAAGTGGTAATTGGGTGAGATAGTTGGCTATTCTGCCAAATAATTTGGAATCATTGGATTGAAAATGTTGAGAAGTTTGGTCGATAGGAGGTTGCTCAGGAAAGAGACCAAATTTTGGAGAACTTTTAGCGCTAGTTTTCGATAAGTGAGGCGATTGGGGAGGATTATCCTTAGGATTAACTGCGTTGGAAAGAGAGGGAGATTGCTTAAATTCTTTTAAATTGTCCGTGTTAGGTTTAACTTTTAAACTGCGTGGTATATTCCGATACCTCTCTTTAATAGTTTCTTTCATGTTTTTAAACATAAAGCACCAATCTTAATTAATAGATTGGAGATAGTGTAGTTTAAAGTTAGCGAGAAAAATTAACATAATCTTAAAAAATGGCTATTATTTTTGCTAAAAAGAGCATAGCGTCGTTTTTATACAAGAGATCATTCTTCAAACAGGGCATCGACAAACTCGCCTGCCTCAAAGGGGCGTAAATCATCTATCCCTTCGCCAATGCCAATAAAGCGAATCGGCAGCTGCATGGCCTTGGCGATAGCAAAAATGATACCGCCTTTGGCTGTGCCGTCTAATTTAGTGAGCACAATGCCCGTGACACCAATGGCTTGATGAAATTGTTTCACTTGGTTAAGCGCGTTTTGTCCTAACGTTGCATCGAGCACAATAAGAGTTTCATGGGGAGTAGTGGGATCTAACTTAGCCATGACCCGCTTCACCTTTTGCAATTCCGCCATCAAGTTAGATTGAGTATGCAAGCGACCGGCTGTATCGGCAATCAATAGCTGGATGCCACGGGCCTTTGCTGCTTCTAAGGCATCGTAGATGACAGCGGCTGTATCAGCACCCGGCTGTTGGGCGATGACAGGGATTTGATTCCGTTCACCCCATATTTGTAATTGTTCAATAGCTGCTGCTCGGAAGGTATCCCCCGCCGCCAGCATGACCGTTTTTTTATCTTGCTTGAAGTAATTGGCCAGCTTACCGATGGTAGTTGTTTTGCCTGAACCATTAATACCCACCACCAGGATGACATACGGTTTTGTTTCATCAGGGATAATAAGCGGGACTTCGCAGGGTTGGAGGATGTTTTTCATTTCTTCGCGTAGGCATTGGAAAGCAGCTTCTCCATCATGGAGTTCTTTACGGGCCAATTTTTGAGTCAAAGAGCGAATGAGTTGCTCCGTTGTTTCCACTCCGACATCGGCTGTTAACAACTGCATTTCGATTTGCTCAATTAAGTTTGCGTCTAATTCTTTTTTGCCCAGAAATAGATTCGCCATGCCCCTCGTCAATTTAGCGCGGGTCTTCGAAAGCCCTTGCTTTAAGCGAGAAAAAAAACCGCTCGGTTTTTCTTGACTGTTTGTTGCCTCAGGTGCAGCCTGATTTTTTCGCTTGAGAAAGTCAAACATTTCTCTATCCTTTATCATCAATCACTTATGGGGGCTTAATAGTAGCATGAAACAAGGTCTTGTCCGAATTATTGCAGGGAAATGGCGCAGTAGACGGCTGAAAGTGCCGGATGTAAAAGGCTTGCGTCCTACCCCAGACCGAGTCCGTGAAACCCTCTTTAACTGGCTAGCTCCCTATTTAACGGGTGCCTATTGCCTAGATCTCTTTGCCGGCAGTGGTGCGTTAGGTTTCGAGGCGCTCTCCCGCGGGGCTGCTTATGTGGTGATGACAGATCAATCAGCCGAGGTAGTCGCCTTATTAAAAGAAGAGCTTGCTGAATGGGGAGCCGAGAATGCTTATGTTTATCGCGCCAAGGCTCCTAAGGGGCTAAAGCTCCCGGAGCAGCCGTTTGATATTATTTTTCTCGATCCGCCTTACGATGAAAATTTATTATTACCCTGCTGTGATTATCTTGAAATGAATAAATTTTTAGCTCCTTCCGCTTATATCTATCTAGAAGCGAGGCAGCTAATTAGAGATAATGAGCTGCCTTCCAATTGGCGGATTATCAAAAGCCAGCAAGCAGGGCAAGTGTTTTATCATTTAGCACATAGAGAGTTAACAACATAATGGAAAAGAAAAAACCACGGTTATTAAGCGGTGATACGCCGACTGGGCGTCTGCATTTAGGGCATTGGGTGGGTTCTGTTGAGAACCGGGTGCTGATGCAAGAGGATTATGACTGCTATTTTTTAATTGCAAATGTACAAGCTTTTACGACACGCATGGAAAAGCCTGCTGAAGTCCATCAAAATGTGATGGATTTAATGATGGATTATTTGGCGGTTGGCATTGATCCCGCTCGGAGTACCCTATTTTTACAATCTGATATCGCGGCTATTGCTGAATTAACTATTTTCTTTAGTATGTTGGTATCTTATCCGCGTGTCATGCGTAACCCTACAATTAAAGATGAAATCCGGGACAAAGGATTGGGTGATAACTATCCTTTTGGGTTTCTTTTGTATCCTGTTAATCAGGCAGCTGATATTCTAGCTTTCCGTTCAGAGATCATACCCGTAGGAGAAGACCAAATTCCCCACCTTGAATTAACGCGCGAAGTTGCTCGGCGTTTTAATCAGCTTTATTGCCATGTCGATACGCATACGGACGATGCGGATTATGTTAAAAAAGGCGGATTGTTTCCCATTCCTGCACACAAGCTGGGTCGTTCTCGCCGTCTGGTAGGAATTGGCTCGCCGGCACCAGACGGTAATCTGTTAAAAATGTCCAAATCATTGAATAATGCTATTTTCTTAAGCGACGATCCTGATGCCATCAAAAAGAAAGTGATGGCCATGTATACCGATCCCAATCGATTAAAAGCGACTGACCCCGGAAAGGTAGAAAATAATCCGCTGTGGATTTTTCATGAAACATTTAATCCTGATAAAGCATGGGTGGCGCAAGCAGAGGAGCGTTATCGGGAAGGCACGATTGGCGATGTGGAATGTAAGCGTCAGTTGATAGATGTCCTCGTTAATCTCATCGAACCCATACGCACACGCCGGTTACAGCTAGAACAAGATCCGCATTATGTTATCTCCGTGCTGAAAGAAGGAACAGCAAGGGCTAACGAAGAAGCAAATCATACTTTAATATTAGCGAAAGAAGCCATGAGGCAGAGGTATTTTTAATGAAACAGAAACGGTTGACGCTTCTTCAGTTGATGACAGCATTGGCTGTACTAGGTCTTGTGTTAACATGGATAATCAAGCATAGTAGTATTTAGCCCTCATTTATAGCAAATAGTTCATTTTTACAGGGAAGGAAAAATGAATAGTAATCTACCAAAGGTCATCAAGAAGAGTTTATTAACTGCTGCTATCTGCAGTGTGAGCCATTACGCCATGGCTGCTTATATCGAATCAGCGGTGGGGAATGCCGTTGCTTACGATGCGACAGGGGTTTATTACAATCCTGCTTCGATGGTATTGGTACATTCTCCGCAATTCGTGACCCAGGCAATTACCGCGACGGTATTTACTCAATTTAAGGGAACAGAGACTCAAGTAGCTACTCACTATAGTCAAACCGGTACCGCCGATTCTAGAAGTAATTACTTTTTACCCGGATTATTTTATGCGATGCCTGTTACTGACCGTGTGACCATGGGTATCGGTGAGTTGTATGTGGATTATGGTAATGTAAATTATCCTGCTGATTCTATCGTCCGTTATGTGGGAACGCACGGGAATGTTTCCGTTTTGGATATTACGCCTGCGGTAGCAGTGAAAATAACAGATAAGTCGGCTGTCGGTTTTGGTCTTGATGCTGAACGCTTTAGTCAAACTCTCGACTCTATGAAAGGTTTTCCCACTCTACATTTCTCTGATATCAAATCGGATAATACAGCCACGGCGTGGAGTGCGGGTGCGCATGCAGGGGTATTGTTTCAGCCCGCTCTCGGCACCAAATTTGGTATCACCTATCATACTTCAGTACATTTCGATGCAAGCGGCAAGAGTACGCTTTACACCCAACCTACCGCCACAAATTCAAACGACTATTATTTTAGCGTCGTTGCACCACCTAGTACGGTCATCAGTCTTGATCAGTTTTTTACGCCCCGTTTAGGGATGATGACAACATTGGAGCGTATGCAGTGGAGTTCGATTAAAAATGTGACGCAACATAATCCGGTAGCATTAGTAGCCGTTGGAAAAGCTGTAGTACCAGTCGTTGTACCTACTGTGACCGTGCCGTATTATTTTCATGATACCTGGCGTGCAGGGGTTGGTTTCCATTATCTAGCAACACCAAAGTTACTGACCCGACTGGGTGTCGCCTATGATGAAGACCCCAACAATACCAGCGTACAAACTTCTACTTCCCCAGGTGCAGATGCTATTATAACGATGCTCGGAGCAACTTATAAGTTCACCAAAGCTTTAACGCTAGATGTACGCTATGCCCATTATTTTTATAAAAACAAAAATATCGATACCACATTGGTGGGGAGTAATCAAAACGGTTCACTGCATGAAACACGAGATGTGATCGAAAGTAGTTTGGTTGTTGGCTTTATGTAATGGTAGAAGAACGTAATTTTTTCTGGCAGCGATGCAGATAAGATTGAGCAGCAATATCATCTGGATTATTGTGAGTAATAGTTTGAAAAATTAAGAGGGCTTCTGAGTACTTCTTTTTTTTGAATAATAAAACCCCTTCTTCAAATTGCTTAAGGGATTTTTGCTTTAAAATGAAGAGAGCTTCAGGATCATTCTCAAAGATCTCATAAATAGTAGTAGGCTTGGATTTACCTTTTACCACTACTTTGTCTAAGATGCGGATGGTATAAGCATCTGGACGTTTAAGTTTGGTATAAGTATTTTTAGTGATGATAATGCTTGCACCATACAATTTGGTTAAGCTCTCCACGCGGGAGGCTATATTCACCGCATCGGAGATAACGGTACCTTCCATGCGGTGTTCATCGCCTACCGTACCTAATACTAATTTACCCGTATTTAAACCTATTCCTATTCGAATGGGTGCTAATGCTTGTTGTTTCCGTTCTTTATTGTATTCATCTAATTGTTTTACCATGGCAATGGCGCCGCGTACCGCATCATCTGCATTCAATGGAAATAATGCCATAATGGCATCACCAATATATTTATCAATAATACCATTATGCTTGGTGATGACAGGCTCCATAATTTTTAAAAAACCATTAATAAATTCTAGTGTTTCTTGGGGCGTCATTTTTTCAGAGAGCGTGGTGAAGCCACGGATATCACAAAACATGACTGTCATTTCTTTTTGGACTTGGTCACCTAAGTGTACTTCGATAATATTTTTTTTCTCTAATAAATTTAAAAATTCCTTCGGAACAAAGCATTCATAAGCTTGATTGAGTTCTTTTAAATGTGAATATAATCTTGCATTATCAATAGCAACAATGATCTGGCCTGATAATAAATTTATTATTTGGATTCTATTTGGCGTAAACACTTCAGTGGCAAGATTATTTTCTAGATACAATATACCGCTTAAAGTCCCTTGATTGATCAGAGGCGTACATAAGACAGATTTGGGCTGCAGACGCTGAATATAAGGATCTGATGCAAATTGTTCCGTATGCGAAGCGTCATCCAAGGCAAGAGGTGTTCTGGTTCGCATGACATAATGAATAATCGAAGCAGGTAGAGTAGGCTCAATAGGGGCGTGTTGTAAAACAGTAACTGTTTCAGTCTCACTTGAGCCTTCCGCTTCAATTAACCATTCATCTAATTTTTCCAGTAATAAAAATCCTTTTTGAGCACCTGCATTTTCAATGACAATACGCATCATTTTTTTCAATAAATCAGCTAAAATTATTTCACTGGAAATGGTTTGTGCTGATTTCATGATACTGGCTAAATCAACCGTTTCCGCTATGTTAGCTGATAAGGGAGAAGGGGAGCGGTCCATGGGGATAAGCGCAAGTTTTTCACCATATTTTGCTTTGCTCGTCAATAATTGCGGATAATTTTTTTCTAAGTGCTTAACTTTGGCAACAGCGCCCCATTTCACATAGCAATAATGCGCATCTGATAGATACACCTTGGCGATTTTTTCTTTGCCTTGTGCGAAATAAAATAAGGCAGCCAGTTCATTGGCGATTGCTTCTTCATGTAGATAGCGGTTTTGCTTGGCTAATTGGATGGCTTGATCGTAGTAAGTAGCTGCTTGATCGAGCTGGCCATTGGTATAGGCTAATTCTGCTTCAACTAAATAATATTTCTGACTATAATTCATTGGTGCATAGTAAGCCCATCGTTTCATTAAAGCTTGATTTTTTTTAACGGCTTTTAATAATTGCCTTTTCTCTGGTTTTGGGACGCTACGGCAACGTCTTAAATAAACTAAAGAAGTAATAAAACAAAAGGCAGGTACGGCAAAATGACCGCGGCTTTTCATTTTATCATCATTTTTTTTAGCTTCTAATAAATAATGATAAGCGAGTTCATATTGATGAAAAAGATAAGATAGTAACAATTTATTATGATAAATGGCGAAAATGCCAATATTGTCTTTTTCAGCAATGAGGACTGGGAGGATGCTTCTTTCATCGAATGCTTCCCCGACTAATTCAATTTTTTCGCAGTCAGCTAAAAGATTAAAAATAACTTGCAGCGTGCTCATCACATTGAGATGAGGCCATTTTAACCCCATGGAAGATAAAGCATTGGCATAGTTTTTAATTTCTTTCGCAGCATTATTTAATTCTTTGCCGCTTAGAAAGGTCCGATAAGAATAATCCACAATACAATAGCCAGCATATTCAATATTACCTGTCTCCAATGCTTTATGATAAATCGTCAATAGTAAGGTAAGTGTTTTGTCGACATGTTCATACCAATGCAAAATAGTATGAGCATACAGATATTGCACTTGCACTTTTACTTTATCTGACCTAAATCGTTCAGCTAATTGCAAAGCAAATTGGCTGAAAGCGTACCCTTTCTCAAAATTATTGAATACATGACATTGCATAAATGCCCAACCTAAATAAGCATTAGCCGATTCAGCGCAATTACCATGTTCGACAGATAATTTGGTGGTGTACAAAATAGTAAGTAAGGTTAATTTTCTATCGATAAAATAGGCGACATAACCCAATTGGATGAGGATGCGCATAGCAGCTAGGTAATATGGGCTCGTCATATCAGGTAATCGATCTAATTTAGCAATCGTTTTTCGGCTCATTAACCAATTAACTCGAATAAATTCAACGAGGATGCGGAAATTAGTGGGGCGTTGTGGAAAATTCACACCTAATAAGTTAATTACATCAATAGCTAGCTTGGCGGCCTCAATAAATCTATTTTGGCTGGCGAGATAATGTAGCTGTGTTTCATATATTTTGATTTTATCTAAGATATTCTCAATATTTCGAATGGCTATTTCTGCATACTTATTCATTTCCTCCGGTTCAGTTGCTAAATAAGCAGCTTCCACAGCCCCGGTATATAGCTTTAAGGTAAGTTCATACTGTGTTTTCCAGGGGTGGGTATTTAATAAGGAAATACCTGTCATGAAATAAGTCAGCGCGGGCTTGTATGCAATGGAAAGTAAGGCTTTTTCTCCAGCCATCCGATTTAATTCAGCGAATTGTTGTTTTTCTTTTTCATCAACGACTAAGTCAATAGCAAGATTAAGCTGATTAACAATATCAAGTACATTCTCATTTAAAGCGTCTGGTAGGGTATGTTCTAGCAATAAACGACCGATTTTTAAATGAATCGGTTTACGTTCTTCTGTTGGAATGGAAAAATAGGCTGCGTATTGAATATGGTCGTGTAAAAAATGAAAAACGGTGTGAGGAAGATAGGTTGTATCTTGGGTGAGGATAAAGCCAGCTTGTAAAGCTGCCCATAATTGGTGGGTAATTTGTTGAATGGATTGGCCTGTTATCATGGCAAGCGTTTGCAAATCAAAACGATTTCCTAAGCTGGCAGCTATTTGTAAAATCCGTTGCGTCTCGTTAGGCAATTCTTTGATTTTTTCTGCCATGAATTCGAGGACGTTATCAGTTACTTCTCTTGCGCGAATTTTTTCTAGCGACCAAATCCATTTTCCTTCTGTTAAGTTATATTCAATTAATCCTTTTTCATAGAGGGTTTTTAAAAATTGAGTTAAGAAAAAAGGATTACCACCGGTTTTCTGGTGACAAATCTCAGCCAGGGCAGCTACTTCCGTTTGAGATTGATGGAGCGTATCTCCTAATAAGGCTTCAATATCGTTTATTTGTAAGGGTGTTAAGATAATAGGTGCAAAATTTAAGCCTACTTTTTTTAATCGATTGAGTGCTAACATCAAAACATGACCTTCCTCCACTTCATTTTCACGATAGGCTAAGATAATTAAAAAATGGCGGCTTTCGTGATGTGATAAAAGCATTTCAAGTAATTGGATAGAAGGAATATCAGCCCATTGGCAGTCATCTAAAAAAATCACGAGGGGATGCTCTGGGCTTGCGAAAGCTTGAATGAGATGTTGGAAAACCAAATTGAAGCGATGTTGCGTTTCAGTAGGCCCAAGCGTTGCAACAGGTGGTTGGTCGCCAATAATGGTAGCGAGTAGGGGTACCATATCAATGGCAATTTGGCCATTCGAGCCGACTGCTTTTTGAATGCGATTTCGCCAGCTACTAATTTGTAATTCATTTTCCATTAAAATTTGCCGCACCATTTTTTCCATGGCTTGTGATAAAGCAGTGTAAGGAATATTCCGCTTAAAAGGATCGAATTTGCCGGAAATGAAATAACCTTTTTTCTCAAGCAAAGGCTTGTATAATTCATGGACTAAAACGGATTTACCAATACCAGGATACCCAGTAACTAACAGTAATTCTGCTTGGCCTTTTGCAGTTCGATAGCAGGCATCAAAAAGTAATCTTAATTCACCTTCGCGGCCGTATAATTTTTCTGAAATTTGAAAGCGAGAGGAAATATCTTTCTTGCCAAGAGGAAATGATTCAATTTTTCCTGTCGTTTGTAATTGTTCTAAGCATGTTTGTAAATCTGCTTTTAATCCGTAGGTACTTTGATATCGATCTTCCACTTTTTTCGCAAGTAATTTCATAATAATGTCTGAAACAACGGGCGGAATAGCTGAATTGATCTGATGAGGGGCAGCAGGTAATTTGGCGATATGGGCGTGAATGAGTTCACCCAAATCATCTGAACTGAAAGGTAGCTTGCCAGTAATCATTTGATAGAAGGTGACACCTAACGAGTAATAATCAGTACGGTAATCAATCCCTCGATTCATGCGGCCAGTTTGTTCAGGTGAAATATAAAACAGAGTGCCACCTTGCAAAAGTTGGGGATTATTGATTTCAGCAATTTCTCGCGGCAAGGTAGTAGCTGCACCCAAATCGATTATTTTTGCTTGTGAAGTCTGGTCATCCCATAAGATATTACTGGGATTGATATCCTTATTAATGATTTTGTGTTGATGAATTTTCTCTAATGCTTCCGTAATACGAAGTGCTAGTAAAAGAAATTCACTTATACTTAAACTACGCTGAGCTAACAATTCTAGTAGTGATGCTGTTCCAAATTCTTCGAGGACTAGAAATAGGTGGTTCTCACGTTGTTCTATCGTTTTAACAGCAACCGTACCATTTCCCTGTAGGCTTTGCAGGAGCTCGGCTTCATGTCTGAAATGAGCGAGCTCTTCGGGGGAAGGTTGTTCATTTTTTAACACTTTGATGATAACGCGTTCAGGATTTGCTTCGTGGTAAGCCCGATATATAAAGGAATCGGCTCCCTCCGAAAGCTTTTCAGTAATCAAATAACCCGGTAGTGAAATCATAGGGTTAGCCTTGTTAGAACGAATGAATACTGCTCAATTCAAGTATATACTGTTTGAGGCGAGGTAAGCAGCCTACCTGCTCATGCTCTTTGCACCTGCCGGAAAATCATATTAAGATAGCTGCTTTATGTCGCTCGTGAATGCGGGCATCTTGAATTAATGATATGGGCTTTTTGTATAAGGAAAAATTGATTATGCGTAAAAATCTTCTTGCTGCGACCCTCATTGGACTGTGTGTTATTGGAATGACCGCTTGTTCTAAGGGCGAAGAAAATAAACCGACTACTGATGAAAACACCACTCAAGTAAATGCTACTGCTCCAGCTGATCAAGCTCAAACTGCTACCCCTGCTCAGCCAGCAGCTCCTGCTGAACAAACGCAGTCTGCTGTATCGAATGACCAAATGCAGTCACCTGCAACTGCTCCTGCGCAGACAGCGGATAATACCAGCAGTACGGCTGCTGCTCCAGTCGCAGCTTCCGAAGGGGCTCAAACCACTTCAACTGACAATCAACCAGCTGCTGTTCCTGCTGGACCTTCTACCCCTGCTCAGTCTGTTCAGCCTTCTACACCTGCTGCGCCAGCTGGGGGTGATAACACCAACAATACAGCGACCCCACCAGCACCAGCGAGTGATAATAGCGGTGCAACTGCTGCTCCAACCGATAACACGAGCTCTAGCACTGGTACTTCAGCCCCAACAGACAGCACCTCCACTCCTTCCACTCAGCCTCAACAGTAATTTTTCTAAAGGTCCCCATGAGCTGCGCAAAGCAGTTCATGGTGAGGCTTTGTGTCAGTTTGTGTCAGCCTGTTGCAGACCGAGGACGGCTCGAAAATTTTGTGTTATCGTAGGCAATATTTTGCCAATCTAGGTCTAGCATGATATGAGATTATCTATCCTGATGAGCACATTGTGGGTTGTATTATCAACCGCTTGTTTTGCTGGAACACTTTCAGTCGTAACCGATGCTTCTCAAGTGCAACAAATGGACGAACCCGCTCCCACCAAATCAGGAGCTAGGCTATGGAACTTACAAGATGCTGATATTTTGAGTGTGATTAATGAAGTCTCTCAAGAAACAGGTAAGAATTTTATTGTCGATCCGCGTGTTAATGGCAAAATTACTTTAATTTCTAGCAAACCTCTACGGCAAAATGAAGTTTACCAAGTCTTTCTTTCTGTCTTAAGTATATTGGGTTATTCCGCTATCCCGAGTGGGAACGTCATTAAAATTGTGCCTAATATGGAAAGCGCCGAACAAGCAACCTCTGTTGGGACGAGTCAATCACCTGGTATAGGAGATGAAATCGTCGTACGAGTGATTCCCTTAGAAAATGTTTCTGCTGCGCAGTTACTTCCCGTATTACGCCCCTTATTGCCGCAATGGGGTAATATCTCAGCTTATACGCCTGGCAATGTCTTGATCTTGCTAGGGAGGGCCTCCAATTTAGAGCGAATTGTGGCGATTATTCAAGATGTGGATAAAGCATCCAGCGGTAATATCCAAGTTATTCCTTTGCACCATGCTTCCGCTACTCAAGTGGCGACTGTCTTGAATAATCTTCAGGCATCTGCACGTGCAGCCGGCGAAGTAGCGGCGGTTTCGATTGCAGTCGATGAACGTAGTAATAGTATTCTCTTGAGTGGTCCGAAAGCCATGCAATTGCGTATGCGGGTACTAATTTCCCAGTTAGATGCACCCGCAGCGACACCTGCAGGTAACACGGAAGTGGTTTATTTACGTTATCTTGAAGCAAAAACCTTTGCACCCTTACTCGGTAAAATTGCGCAAAATATTATGGGAAAAGATGCAGGCACGCGTATAGAGCCTAACAATCCGGCCCCATCACCTATCTTTTCAAGCGGTCAACCAACAGGAGCCCCTGCTGCTAGTTCGAAAGAACCTGAAGTAAATTCGACGAATATCCAAGCTGAACCTAATACCAATGCTCTCATTATTACGGCACCCCCTACTTTAATGCGCGCCCTTAAGGCAGTGATTGCGAAGTTAGATATTCGACCGGCAGAAGTCATGGTGGAAGCGATTATTGCGCAGATTAATGAAAGTGATTTAACCAGTTTAGGTATTCAATGGGGCAGCGTTACTCCAAGTGGTACGGTGCAACCGGCAGCCACAGGTGCAGCTACTTCATTCCCTAATTTTGGCGCAGGTGTTGTTGGGATTATGCCTAGCGTGCAAATTCAAGCGATTTTAAGCATTCTACGTAATCAAAATGGTGTAGATATTCTTTCTACTCCTTCTATTATGGTCTTAGATAATCAAAAAGCGACGATTGAAATCGGACAAATGGTGCCTACTCAAACGGGTCAATATGCGACAACGGGTGGAACGAATACGGTCACACCATTTACGACGAATGATTATAAAAATGTTACGTTGAAATTAGATGTCACGCCGCAAATTAATTTAGGT
>JAJPJH010000035.1 GCA_021324335.1 Gammaproteobacteria bacterium | reverse complement strand
GGTTTCGCTGTGGCATTACGCGGTTCACCATTTTCTACCTTACCGCCATAACGCTCCCATGCTTGATAACCACCATCTAGAATATAAAGCTGATTAGGATTATGGCCAAAACATTTAAACATCCACAGCGCACGGCAACTCGTATGCAAAGGACTGTTATCATAAAAAATAATCTTATGATCGTTGGTAATTCCTAACGCCCCAACCTGCTCTCTGATGACTGCCTCATCTCGTATCAACATATTCGGCAATGAAGCATGCGGATCATTAAACAATTCTAAGTCTAAAAAACGCGCACCAATAATATGACTATTGAGAAATTCTTGTCGAGGATTACGCCCCTCAGTGGATAAGTGCCAACTAGCGTCGAGAATGATGACATTCTTCTGACTTTTACGAAACTTATCCAACTGAGAAGCATTAATTAACCACGGCATATAAGCTCATTTTATAACCAATATACAAATACGAATAAGAATAACCACACCACGTCTACAAAATGCCAATACCAAGACACCGCTTCGAAAGCAAAATGATGTTCCGGTAAAAAGTGGCCTTTTATACAGCGAATTAAAATCACAGTCAACATAATCACGCCGATACTCACATGGGCGGCGTGTAACCCCGTTAAAGTAAAGAATGTCGTACCATAAATACCACTAGCTAATGTCAGATGAAAATGTAAATAAGCTTCCGTGTATTCATAGGCTTGGAATCCTTCGAAGATACAGCCTAATAAAATGGTAACCATTAATCCAACAAGTAATTGTCGCCGATTGTTCTTTTTTAATCCCCAGTGTGCCCACGTGACGGTGAGAGCACTGCTTAATAATAAGAAAGTATTTAAAGCTGGGATTCCCCAAGTATAAACCACTTCCTCCGGTCCATGGAACAGCTGTGGATTCGGATTAAGGAGTAAGGGCCATGCGCTCTGGAAGTGAGACCACAGATAGTCATGCGTCGCAACCCCCGTGGTTAACATTAACTCTTTCGTAAATTCAAGCGGCGTACCGCCTAGGGTTGGGATGCTGAAAATGCGGGTGTAAAAAAGCGCGCCAAAAAAAACACCGAACAGAGCGATTTCAGAAACAATAAACCATAGCATTCCCCATCGATAGGTTCTATCCATTTGCAAACTATGCAACCCAGCTAAACTTTCTTTGATCACATGACCAAACCATCCAAACATGGTCGTAATCAAAATCAGCATACCACCTAACATGATGAAAGGACCTACCGCATCTCCATGCAGAATTTGGACTAAGCCAAATACCGTACAAAATAATCCTGTTGACCCGATGATAGGCCAAAAAGAAGGTTCAGCAATAAAATAATGTTTAGTTGGCTGATATTTCTTTGAATGTGTCGTCATCATTTGTTATCCCTTTCGTGGTTCTTTTGGTGTGGCATCAAATAACGTATACGCTAATGTGATAACGTGAACGTCCTTCGGTATATCCTTGTCAATTTGAAAAACGATTGCCATGTCTTTGCTTTCATATCCTTTCAAAGTCTGTTGACGAAAACAAAAACATTCTATTTTATGAAAATGGCCAATAGCTTCAGGTGGTGTCATCCCTGGAATAGCTTGGGCAACCATCACTTTGTCCGTCATGTTTTTAGCATAAAAATAGACTTTTGCTTTTTCCCCTGGATGAACCACCATCGACTTCGTACGCGGATAAAAATCCCAGGGCATGCCCATGTGATTCGTTGCAGTAAACTGAACCGTAATTTCACGACTCATATCTGCTTCTTTCGCAATTTGCGCAGCAGCAATGGGTGTGGTTAATGCGCCGTTTGCAATAGAGGTATTAAGACCCGCTGCTTTGCATAACATGCTGTACAAAGGCACCATCGCAAACGAAAAACCAAACATGATGGCGACAACGATGCCGCCAATCATGAAAATCTTACGATGGGATTTTTTTTCCGTCATCGAATCAACTCCTAATGATGGTCTAAGACTTTTTCAAATTTCTCACCGACTTCATGTTGCGTGAGGGTTAAGGTAGGCGGGGTTGAAAAACTATGGTAAGGAGGCGGTGAATCTAACGTCCATTCCAAACCATGTGATCCTTCCCACACACGACCATCTGCTTTTTTACCTTTGCCGAACACAGTCGCCAGCACGTTATATAAGAAAATAAACTGTGCAAAGCCAAGAATGAAGGCACCCACTGTTGCTACCATATTGAACTCAGTATATTGGATAGCATAATCAGCAATTCGTCTTGGCATCCCTGCTAATCCCAAGAAATGCATAGGAAAGAAGGTGACGTTAACGCCAATCACGGTTAACCAAAAATGCCATTTGCCTAAGGCTTCGTTGTAATAACGGCCTGTCCATTTTGGCAGCCAATAATAAATAGCAGCAAAAATAGAGAGCAGCGCACCCGCAACGAGTACGTAATGGAAATGAGCAACAACAAAATACGTATCTTGGTATTGATAATCTGCTGGCACAATAGCAAGCATCAACCCAGAGAAGCCCCCAATAGTGAAGAGAATCACGAAAGCAGTTGCAAATAACATGGGAGTTTCAAACGTCAATGCCCCGCGCCACATAGTGGCTACCCAGTTAAATACTTTGATACCCGTGGGGACAGCGATGAGCATGGTCACGTACATAAAATAAATTTGTGTACCGACTGCCATACCTGCTGTAAACATGTGATGCCCCCATACGATGTAAGAGAGAATCGCAATCGCTGCTACAGCGCCTACCATAAATTCATAGCCGAATAATCTTTTGCGCGCGAAGGTGGGAATAATTTCAGAGACAATACCAAACGCTGGCAAAATCATGATGTACACTTCCGGGTGACCAAAGAACCAAAACAAATGTTGGTACATCACAGGATCACCGCCACCTGCTGCATTAAAAAAGCTAGTACCAAAATGGCGATCAAATAACACCATGGTGACGACACCGGCAAGTACTGGCATGGCACCAATCAATAAAAAGGCAGTGATAAACCACGTCCACACAAATAATGGCATTTGCATCCAACCCATGCCTGGTGCACGTAAGTTGGTAATGGTAGCAATGATGTTAATCGCACCGAGTACGGAAGAAATACCCATCAAGTGGATTGCCACGATAAGATAATCGGTGCTGGGTGGTCCATACAGCGTGGATAAAGGTGCATACATCGTCCAACCGAAATTAGGTCCGGAACCTGGCTGAAGCAATGAAATAATTAACAGCGTGAAAGCAAAAGGTAAAATCCAAAAGCTCCAGTTGTTTAAGCGTGGTAATGCCATATCAGGCGCACCTATCATCATCGGCACCATCCAGTTCGCCAAACCAACGAACGCAGGCATGATGACACCAAAGATCATGACTAAACCGTGCATCGTCACCAGTTCATTATAGGTATTAGGATCGAAGAAACTGGCACCCGGCTGGAACAATTGCAAGCGTATCAACAATGCCATTGCGCCGCCGAAGAACAGCATGATCAAACTAAAGAATAAGTAAAGTGTGCCAATATCTTTATGGTTGGTGGTGAAGACCCAACCTTTTAACCATGGCATAAATCCTTTTTTAAATGAATGATGAGGCGGTGGCTCATGATGATGATCATGTCCATGGCCGTGAGCGTGGCCACGGTCTTCGTGGCCATGTGAGTAATGATATTCGTGAGTTGTCATGGGTCCCTCCCGTTTAGTTTATTGAGTGTCTTAACTGTGTTCACGCGCTGTTTTGATATCAGCTGGTGTCACCAATGTACCCGTGTTATTACCCCAGGCATTCCGTTCATACGTAATCACATCAGCCAGATCTTGATCATTGAATTGATCTTTGAAAGCTTGCATGGCTGTACCTGGTTTACCATTCAGAACACGGTTGATATGTCCTGCGACAGGCCCTGTTGCAATAGGGCTACCTTTGAGTGCAGGGAAAGTCGGCGGCATACCCATACCTGTTGGTTGATGACAAACCGCACAAGTACCCATATACACTTTTTCACCTCGTGCCATCGCTGCTTTCAACTCATCTGCAGGAGAAGCAGCGCTAGGAGCGGCTGGTGCCAAAGTAGTTCCTGCTGCTGGCGCTCCCGGGGCTGGCGCAGTTGAGGTAGACCCTGCAGGTGCTTGTGCTTTACCAGAGGGTTTCGTTGCCAATGCTTCTTCTATCGACTTACCATCTCGGAATGCCTTGATTTGTATGGGTTGTACAGACGTTCCCGTATTGTTACCAAATGCATTGCGCTCATAGGTAATGACACCTGCCAACTCCACATCGCTCAGTTGATTCTTGAACGCCTGCATTGCGGTACCTGAGACACCATTGAAAACAGTCGTAACATGGTTAGCAAGTGGGCCTGTTGCTACTTTACTGCCTTTTAAAGCAGGAAATGTCGGTGGCAATCCTGTGCCACCGGGTTGGTGACAAGCCGCACATATCCGTGTATAAACTTGTTCACCTTCCTTCATCAATTCCTGCATAGCCCATGTTTTGTTAACATCTGCAGCACCTTGTGTAGCTTGGCCTTTTTGCTGAGCCACCCAATCTCGATAGCCTTGCTCGGTCGTTGCAACTACTACAATCGGCATAAAAGCATGATTAATCCCGCAAAGCTCTGCGCATTGACCGCGATAAATACCTGGTTTATCCACCATCGTCCACGCTTCATTGATAAAGCCAGCGATAGCATCGCGCTTGATGCCAAAATCAGGCACCCACCAAGCATGATTAACATCATTAGAGGTGACTAAAAAGCGGATTTTCTTATGAATTGGAATCACCAATGGATGATCCACTTCGCGCAAATAGAATTCCCCTTTAGGTGCCTGATTATGCAGTTGGTCCATAGGCGTAGAAAGATTGCTAAAGAAACTAATGCCATCTTCTATATATTCATAATGCCATTTCCACTGATACCCGGTGATTTTAATCGTAATATCATCTTTTTCATGATTATTCATATTAAGCAATACTTTGGTAGCAGGAATCGCCATCAGTATTAAAATAATCGCTGGAACGATAGTCCATGTAATTTCAAGCCAAGGGTGAGAATGAAATTGCGCTGCTTTCGCTCTTCTAGATTTACGATGGTAGATGATGGAATAAAACATGACGCCAAATACACCGATACCAATAATGACGCAAACCCAGAAAATCGCCATGTGAAGCTGATAGACATCATGACTAATGGGTGCAACACCTTCGGTGAGATTCAAAGTAGTGTCTGCGTAAGCCGCGCTACTTGCGGCAAGCAAAGCAAACAGGGTAGATTGTACTCTTCGCACGCTGTCTCCTTCCGTGAGTTTTTACGGTTGTTAATTTATAGAACGAAATTTTGTTCGCGAATTATAACGACAGTTTGCTACGATTAAAACTATGGGAATAAAAAATTATGCAAGAAATTAAAAATAATGATGTCACGTCGATGCTTG
This sequence comes from Gammaproteobacteria bacterium, assembly GCA_021324335.1. Classification (GTDB taxonomy): domain Bacteria; phylum Pseudomonadota; class Gammaproteobacteria; order DSM-16500; family DSM-16500; genus Aquicella. The sequence goes on along the minus strand of JAJPJH010000035.1, from coordinate 57,489 downwards.
TCCAAGACTTACTAAAAGAAAAACGCGCTGAACGTCGGTGGAAAAATATACGATTTGTTGCTTGGTTTGCATTATTTGTCTACTTGATCTTTAACATTTTCCAATTAGTGGGGGCGCCTACACCTAGCGGCATGAAGGGTGGTAAATACGTTGCACTCATTCGCCTGGATGGCATGATTGCACCGGGCCGAGATTTTTCAGGCGAGCAATTGATTCCTATTTTGCAAGATGCTTTTGCGGATAAAAATGCAGTCGGCGTAGTATTAGATATTGATTCACCTGGTGGTACGCCTGTGCAAGCATCGATTATTCATGATGCGATTGTAAGATTAAAGAAAAAATATCATAAAAAAGTCGTGATCGTGGGTGAAGATATGTTAACGTCGGGCGCTTATTTCGTAGCGGTTGCAGGGGATGAAATTTATGTGAACCCTAATACGCTAACAGGTTCTATCGGTGTCATCATGAAAGGGTTTGGGTTTGTTGATCTCATTAAGAAGATTGGGATTGAACGGCGAGTTTATACCGCAGGGAATGCAAAAGATCGTTTAGACCCATTTTTACCGCAAACTCCGTCAGATTTACAAAAAATTACACAAGTGATGAGTGAAGTTCATCAGAATTTTGCGCAAGCAGTGCTAGAAGGACGAAAAGGTAGATTGCATGCGAATGCTTCTATTTTGTTTACGGGTGATTTTTGGACGGGTCAAACAGCTCTTAAGTTGGGCTTGGTAGATGGATTGGGGAATTTGACGGATGCAATGGAGAAAGAGTTTAAGACGACTGAATATAGGGAGTATAGTACGGAGCCTGGTTTTTTGCATATGTTGACTGGACAGTTTACGAGCGAGTTGGATAAGGTGATTTATACTTAATCTTCCTCCACCCATATCATTCCCGCGCAAGCGGGAATGACTGTAGTGACGAAAGACCATCATTCATCCTTATACCCTCGCACCGCACGTTTTGCCTTATAAACATAAAACAAATTTTCTTTTCCATGCGATAACGTGTAAGAATAAGGCCGATATTCACTGTTATAATTGCACCAATTACGATTTCCCATTGCAATCACGTGATCATCGCTGCCAGGAAAATCTGTTAATAAATTCGCAGGACCATAGAAATAAATACTGCCATCCCGATCAGCCGATGCAAAAATCTTACCGTTGGCTGTCACATTAATATGTGAACTATCATGCGCTCTGACGTAAGCACTTCGCGCACATAAATTACTGCCATCAAAACGAGAAGAATTATAGGTATCTACATACAGATTTTGCACCAATCCAGCTAATCCTACCCCCGCAACATTTTGCTCGGTGACTGTGAGATCCATACTATTAATGGGATAAGCATAGACACGGATGGCATCTTTTGCTTGTATCGTTTTCAGATTTGCACAACCATAAATGCCTATTTTGCCGCTACCGTCTGCTGAAATAGCCACTGGACGATAACTCGTCGCGCCAATCAGATTAATATTACTTGAACCATGATGGGTGATTGACCTAATACCTAACTGGCCGCTGATATTGACTGGGCCTGAGCCGCCGGTACTGATATCGAGAGTAGAAGCAGTCGCACCTAAAATAGTAATGGCGCCGTGACCATTTTGCGTCACCCGTCTTAAATTCACTCTGCCTGCTAAGTAGATATTTCCACAGGAATCCGCCGTACTCGCCACACAGAGGTCATCGCTACGAATACCAATGGCTTCTATTCTACCATTTCCCATCTGCGTCAGATTATTAAGCTTCAGCACACCGATGCGAACAATCACGTTTCTCATCACACCAGGCGCTACAGGCTGGGTTTGATGGATATATAAAGTCTGCCCGCGTACTTCAACAGCTACCGCTTGTATCCCTGCATTTGGTCCCGTCAGATAAGCACTAGCGTGCTCGCTCGCGCCGAAGATTTGAACTTGGAAATCGCCATTCACTCGAATGCTATTAATCGTATCTGGTACGCGGACTTGCATATCACTCATCGCTGCCGTGTAAGGTGCATTCCGATTAGCAAGCTCCGTACTATTCGGTTGGCCTGTAAAAAACCAATTATCTGCACCGCGCGTCCATTGCTTAGGGTCTTTATCCACAAACATCTGCCAATGCTCTTGTCCCAAATCGGTGGTTGGCACCTGATGCGCGCAACCGGAGAGTGACGCCAGCATGACTAGACTGAAGAAGAAATAGGACTGCCGCATAAATACAAGTGCCCCCATACTGGTTGTTGATCCTGCATTCGGATCACTGCTATTTGATACTGTAAAATAATCAGGTGGTTCTGCAAAGCCAATTGATCTAAATATGCTTTACTATGAGCAAAACGGCCGGAATTGGTTAAGAGATAATCTTCTTTCTGATGGATTTCAGCATTAAAGAGGAAGAAGCCACCTGGTTTTAAAACCTTCGTGATAGCTGAAAATACCGGCGTGAGGTCCCCCATATAAACGAGGATATCACCTGCCATCACTAAATCGTAATGTTGTGGCGTAGCGGCTAGAAAAGAGACAACATCGCTCTCAATTAACTGATCATATAGGTGTTTTTGCTCCGCAACAGCCAGCATTTTCCCAGAAAGATCGACACCGATTAGCGATTTTGCCATCGGTTTCATGATTTCCCCGCAAAGACCCGTCCCACAACCTAGATCTAAAATATCCCAGGATTTATCGCCAGGGAGCGTTTGTATCAAATCAAAAAACAAGGTCGGCAGATGATAATGCAGCGTATTAACGAGATGCACATCATAATGACCTGCGTAAGAATCAAATAAGGAACGAATATAATCGGGAGGCGAGGAGGAGATATGTTTTTGCTGCGTCAAAATATGAATAGTATGACGTACAGCCTCATTATGGGGTTGAACACGCAGAATGTCGCGAAAATGGGATAAAGCAGAGGGTGTTTCTTTCATCATTAAATAGAGATAAGCCAGATTATGATGTGCATCGATCGCATCCGGGTTCACTTCTACCACACGTTGATAATAATTTATCGCCGAATTGATCTCACCTTGCTGCGCTGAGATAACACCTAGATTAAATAATACTTGAGTATCATCTGGTTTTATCTCAACTGCTTTAAGATAATGCTGTTTTGCTTCGTTTAGTTGGCCTAAGGCGAGATAACAAGTCGCTAAATTAACATGGGTTTCGAAATGAAAAGGATGTTGTTTTTCAATATGCAGAAAATGATCGATAGCTGTTTGATAGTGATGCTGTTGCATTAATAAACGCCCAAGCTGAAAATGACTTCCGACATGGTGCGGATTGAGTTCTAATAAAGCGGAAAAAACATTTTTTGCTTCCAATTGGCGGTTTAATTGAAGGAGTGCTAACCCGAGATTGTAATAAGCATCAGCATAATTAGATTGAAGATTAATAGCTGCTTGATAAGCAGCTGCTGCTTGCTGCCATTTCCCTTCTGCAGCATACACGGTGCCTAAATTATTATGAGCAGCAGCGAAATCAGCATGCGCATTAATTAATTCTTGCAATAGGTATTTGGCTTTCTGAAACATTTTCTTTGCTTTATAGATATTCGCTAGATGTAATATCAGGGAAGGCTCCATAGGAACATGCGTGATGGCTTTCTCTATACACTGTGCAGCTTCATCTAGTTTTCCTTCTTCTGCATAAAGTAATCCTAACCAATGCAGGGTTTCAGCATCAGTTGGATTGGCTTCCAGAATAGTGAGATAAGCCTGTTGGGCTTCCGCCAACCGGCCAGTTTGGTGTAATTTTTGCGCTTCAGAAAAATTCGGTGATTTCTTCATAGCATAATATCGTATCTAATCCATCCTTATACTAAAAAACGGATTTTAATGAAACCTTTTTCAAATTTTCTTCGATCTCGTCGCTGCAAGCGGTGGAACAATCTTATCAATTTCATTTGCCAGTCGACTTTTGGTAAAAAGCGTACTCATCAGCGGCACACCTTTTTTCGTATGATCTTCCTTCGTCTCTTCACTGATTTTTCTTGCGCCATTTTTTAAAAATTCTAGAGCAGTTGTAAGATCGGTGGTCTCTAATGTAATCTTTTGATAAGCTTCATCAACCAATGTTTTAATATCATTAATCTTTGCTTCTCGCTCTTTATTTTCACCGTGAAAAAGAGTAACAGATCGATATTGAATGTTTGATAAACTCTGTGCTATCTCATCAAAATCATGGAAATTTTTTAGTATATCTTTAATTTGGCTTTCATTTTCAATTGCAAAACATTTGTCATAGTAATGTCGTATTGCTTTAATTCGGGGAGTATTAGCTAATGGTTGTTGCAATTCGAGGTGATATTTTATTAGGCTCGCTATCTCTACGTGTCCTTTTGCATCGGCTATTTCCATTGGCGTTACCGTAATGTTAGGTGAATCATTCTGCCGCTTCTTATAAGCTAATGCTTTCAATTTGGTGTTGGTGTCAGAGAGTAAAGGATCTCTTTTCAAAGTAGATGTTAATCCGGCGTTAGCCCCATTTTTTAGCAACTCTCTTACGATATTAAAATGACCATTCTGTGCTGCTATCCAAAGCGGTCTCTTATCTTTATTATTTGGACAATCCAGCCTTGCCCCAGCTTCTATTAATTCTTTTACCACCTCGTAATGACCATGATACGACGCTGCATAAAATGGCGTGTCACCCCACTTATCTGAATGATTAAGGTCCACCTTTTCTTTTAACAATTCCTTTAGGATAGCAAGATGACCATTCTGCGATGCTAGCCAAAGTGGCGTACGACCCCTAAAATCCTGCTGATCGACTTCTGCCTTTGCTTCTATTAATGCGTGTACCACCTCGTGGTGACCATTCTGTGATGCTATACCAAGTGCTGTGTTACCACCCCTTCCATTTTGATAATTCAGCTCAGCGCCTGCTTCTATCAATTTTTTTATCGTATCGAAGTCACCGCACTGTGCCGCTACATAAAGCCATGTTATATTAGCAGGATCAGTTAACGTAGCTTTCTCAGGTGTAACATCATGAATTTTTGTCCATTCCTCGTCTTCTTTTAATTTAACCATACATTTTCTCAATGTTTCTTCGTCTGATTTGTTGCAGAAAACTTTTGTTGTGAATATAGCAATTTGATTATTTGAAAAACCACCTAAAAGACCACTTGAAAAACCTCCAATAACTTTCCTAGCTAATTCATCGACTGACGTAAAAGAACGATTAATTTCCTCCGCTTGATTAATATCTACAAAATACCATTCTTTTTTAACGGGATGATAACCGATAGTCATTTCATGATTACCAGACCCTAAAGCCAGAGCAACCGGTTTAGTGACAGGAGGATTTGCTTGATTAATTATTTGCTGTAGGAGACCAAGACAATTTATTAATTCTCCGTGAGAATAAACACCGGAAAAGCTACCAACTTGGCTAATGTCAATACCTTCGGTTTCAAGCATTAGAGGTGCAGTCAGCGGCAAAGAAAACATTATGTCTTGTGTTTTAAGTGTGGCTGTTTTTTCAAAACAATCTGGATATAGGGGCGGCTGGTGAAATAATTCAATACCATCAAAAAAATTGTACATTTCTGATATGATACGCTCATCCAAAGGGAATTGTTGAAATTTTTCATGCCATTTTTTCTGAACAAATGCATTAAACAACAATGATTCTTTTCGTTTTTCAAATTCATCTGCTGCTTTATCTTCCTCAAGCTTACCTTCTTTAATTAATGCATTGATAGCAAATATTAGTTTTTCAATTTTTTTCTTAACTTTATTATCATTTTCCAGTTCTTCTTTTTCTTTACTTGTAAATTCTTTTGCTTGAATAATTTTTTCTCTGAGTTCTTGAAAAATAGCTGCATGACGCTGGATTATAGCATCCACTTTACTTTTAAATTTCTCTACTGGAATACTATTTATAAGATGGTTGCGCTTATTAAAAGTAGCTAAATCATCTGCCAGGATAGCCTGCATTCCCATACCACAAAAACCCTGACATACGCCTGCTGAATCCGGTTTATACTTCAACGCCTGCATTCGTGTGGTAAGCCACTTTTGTCCTAGCGGGATAGGATGAGGCATAATGACCCCCTCGTTTTATGTGATCTCGTTTTATATGATATTTATAATTAAAATATAGCAGATAAAAATTATCTTTTAGCTCAAGGGGACTTTAGCAGGCTAAAATTAGCGTTATTTCGCCTTCCATTACTAAATTCAATACTTTAAGGAAACTAAAATTTAATTTTATTGTATAATATTTGATCAAGCATCCTCTCAAGCTAACAGTTCAATTTTGATAATAAACTGGCTAGAATGTCCTAATCTGCTAAGATAATAGTACTAATGGACAAGGAAGCCCCATGCAACAAGTGATTCATCCTCTTAAGGAACCGCTACACGCGAAACTGATAATGCCCGGTTCCAAAAGTCTTTCATTACGCGCTTTGCTACTCGCTGCTTTAGCAGAAGGCGTATCCGAAATTTCCGACCTCTTGATTTGCGAGGAAACAAAAACATTCATTCAAGCTTTACACCAACTCGGCATCGTCACGCAATTGGATGAAAAAGCCCGGTCTTGCATCATCGCTGGCGGGGCAGGAAAATTTCCGAATAAGCAAGCCACAATAAATTGCCATCACTCTCTCTTAATCACCCAGTTTTTAATCACAGCATGTGCCGCCACTTCTGGCGTTTATTTTTTCGACGGTTCAGATCGATTACATAAACAGCTTTTATCTCAATTAATCGCTATTTTAATTCGTCAAGGCGTGCAATTTATTCCCAGTGATGTCAATAAACTACCGCTTACCATGATGGGTTCTGACACATTAGAGGGTGGTGAAATTTTGTTTGATAACAGCACGCCCTCTCAAATTATTTCTTCTTTATTAATGATCGCACCTTATGCGAGATCGCCATTTACTTTTAAAATATTAAGCAAAGAAAACAATCCTTATATCGAAATGACATGCACTCTCATGGCAGAATTCGGGGTATTAGTTCATCGCATTTCTCAAGGACAATTATTAGTACCCACCCCTCAGCGTTATCAAGCAAGAGATTATGCCATTGAACCACATTTTTCTATCGCTGCTTATTTTTTTGCAGCAGCCGCAGTAACAGGTGGTGAAATTACTATCCAATCCGTTAATCCTTTACAATCAAAACAAATAGACGCAAAATTTTTATCTGTACTAGAAAAAATGGGCTGCCATCTTCAACAGACACCCCATGGGTTCACCCTAAAAGGGCCAAAAACATTAAACGGTGTTGAAGTTAGCATGAAAGAATTCGCTCATACTTTCACGGCTTTAATTGGCATTGCTCCATTTGCTCAATCACCTACACGTATTGCACATATTGGTACCTTGCAACAAAAAGAATTAGATCGCCTGATGGCCGTCAAAACGATTTTTACTAAAATAGGCATACAGGTTGAAACAGGAAATGATTGGATCAAAATCTTTCCCGCTACACCGCTTGGCGGTATTATTAATTCTTTTCATGATTATCATCTTGCTATGGGATTTTCATTGTTAGGACTGAAATCACCTGGTGTAATTATTGATCATGCGGAATGTGTGAATAAAATTTACCCTGACTTTTTCACTTTATGGCAAAAACTTGGGGAGAATACGAGTGTTCAGGTGTAAGATATTACAAATAGCTAAGTAATTGGAGCATATTATGGAAAAAATATCAGCCAATGCCAACCAAGCTGTGATAAGCAATAAAAAAGTTTCTTCAAAAGCACTTGCACAACAACTATTACAATCTGCTGGTATTACCATCAATGGCAGCGAGCCGTGGGATATTCAAGTGCACAGAGATGATTTCTATGATCGGGTTTTTCAAGAAGGTTCGTTAGGTTTAGGCGAATCTTACATGGAAAAATGGTGGGATTGTGAACGGCTTGATATTTTCTTTGAAAAAATTCTCCGAGCAAAATTAGATTCGGTTGCTAAAATTCCTTTCTCTTTTTATATGCGGCAATTATTAGCAAAAGTGATTAACTTCCAATCAAAACACCGCGCCAAAGAAGTTGCATATACGCATTATGATTTAGGCAATTCACTTTTTACAGTGATGTTAGATAAATATATGATTTACAGTTGTGGTTATTGGAAAGAAGCACGCACCTTAGAAGAAGCACAACAAGCTAAACTAGAGTTAATCTGTCAAAAATTGCAGCTTAAACCTGGTTTACGATTATTAGATATAGGCTGTGGATGGGGAGGTTTGGCCAAATATGCAGCAGAAAAATATGGTGTTACCGTTGTCGGTGTGACAATCTCACAGCAGCAATATGACTATGCGAAAGAATTTTGCAAAGATTTACCTGTTACTATTTATCTAAAAGATTACCGCGATGTGCATGAAAAATTTGATCGCGTGGTATCTGTTGGTATGTTTGAGCATGTTGGCCATGCTAATTATTCTACCTTCATGAAAATCGCTCATCGGGCTTTAACAGATGATGGATTATTTTTATTGCATACCATTGGGTCGAATGAAACATCGCCTATGGCTAATGAGTGGATCTTGAAATATATTTTCCCGAATGGCATGCTGCCTTCCATTGCGCAAATTGCTAAAACCTGCGAAAAACTTTTTGTCATGGAAGATTGGCATAATTTTGGTGCTTATTATGATAATACGTTAATGGCCTGGCATGAGAACTTCGCTAAACAGTGGGACAGCTTGCAAACGAAGTATGATGAGCGATTTTATCGTATGTGGACGTATTATTTACTTTCTTGTGCAGGCAGTTTTAGGGCGCGCGTAAACCAATTGTGGCAGGTGGTATTTTCCAAAGCAGGCGTGCCGGGTGGCTATATCGCCCCACGATGAACTATTTTATCGGTGAAACAGACATGACTAATTGCAATAATAATTGGCGAATGTCTTTCATATCGCGAACTAATGCAGCTAATCGGACATAATCAGGGGAAATATCTAATAACTCCAATCGCCCTGGAAGGATGTGACGCACGGCTTGTTCTAAGGCAGCCATATCACTGGTGAAATCGGAATGAATGCCTTTTAAGGTATTGCTTTCAAAATACTCTAATAGAATATCTAACAATTCATCATTCTTTTGCATAACCGTAGCAATTTTTTCAGATACGGCTTGAAATGCCTCTGTCTTTTCGCAAAGTGGTAAGAGGTAATTGATAGAACAACTTATTTCAGCAATCCAATCAAGGTGCAAAAGAAAAAACCTAAACCCCGAACGTAAGCCTGGATTAAATCCGACCTCATAAACCCATTCGGGATAATTACTCGGTAATGCCAATGTTGATTTATCACGAATGGTTTTTAATAAAGGAATAAGGCTTTGACGAAATTCCACATCCAAATGCACAGGAAGAAAGAATTGATTACAGACAATACTGATAGCCGCCCCTATACAAACATCAATAATTTGATTGCGAAGTAACTCCATCGTGGTGATATTCAGCACCACGATAGAAATTAAAACTATTAATACCATAATGATAAATGAAAAAATAATGCCTTGGCGCAATGGTGTACCACGTGTGGTTTGGCTTACTAGAAAAGCCGTTAATATGATCCAACCATTTTCACTGAATGCAAAATAATAATTAACCAGTGCAGCAAGAAAGACGGTCAATCCTACGCTTAAAGCATGACGAGCAGGAAAATAAGTAGGATAGTATTTCATGCTACCTCCTTACATAACTCTTTTAAACTGGAGAGAAAAAATAAAAAAACGATAGGATCAGGTGAGGTGACTTGCAATACATGCAGATACGTTTCTTCTAGACGATATATCGTTTGTTCTAAATCAGCGGTTGAGTTAGGCGAAGTGAAGGAAAGGGTGGTGAATAATTTGTTAAGTTCTTCTGATATAGCTTTAAATTCAGTCAAACAAAGTGAAAACAAATGATAATCTTTTACTCGCCGGCGGAGTTGAGCACAATCAAGAAGGATATCGTAAATTTTTTCTAATTTTAAAATTATCACAGAATTTGCTTGTATAACTCGTAATCTGATGAAAGCTTGCATGAATCGTTTTTTCTTGACGTGTAATCGCCGCTCGAATAAATAAAGATTCGTAGCATATTCTGGCTGTAAGAAACAGAAGAAGATTTCTTGCGTAAGGAATCTTAATTGACGTAAAAGCACCTGGGTACGACAGTTAATTTCATATTGAAAAAAATTCCGCCAAAATAATAGCTGGCAAATTAAGACGATAATCGTAGCTGCCATTGTAAATAATAGTCTGCTTACTTCTTGAGACCATGGAACAGAATGAATAGCAGCAAAAATCGTGAATATGCCAATCAATAAAGTAGGAAAGAAATAGCGGTTACGGCTTTGATTTACCCATGTACCACCTGCAATAAGAAAAAATAAATATAGAGCGAGAACAAAAGCAGAAGGAGCCAATAAACTTGCCAGTAAACTGGTGATAGCTATTACACTACCTGTAGCGGCAATTAAGAGAATGCGTTGGCTAAATGTATTTCCTTCTTTAATCAGAGATAATGCTAAAAGGATGGCAATCATCCAGTAGCTTTGTGCGTAAGGAGAAAAATAATAAATGCAAAACGCAACGGTAACGATGAGGATAAAATAAATAAAATATTTCCAATTAAAAATCATGTTCTTCCTATATATATCTATCTCTGCAAAAATACCCAAAATACAGTATAGGATAAATTGTATAAATTTGCTTGATCTTTAAAGGAGATACCACACAAATCGCTTCTCTCCCTCAAGAAATAGTTGCTTTTAAGAAATGGTAGATTATAATTTTAGAAAAATAAACAATTAACTCATAATAATATCCAAAAGGAACAAAATGAATAATAGATCCTCTTCTCATTCTTTATTTTCAAAACATAATAAACATTCACCTAAATTGCCCCAGGAAATATTTTACGCAGTAGGAGAACCAATAGCATATGTAACGGGCGAGCATGGCGTTTCAGGATCAATCGGCTTTATTTACCGTGACTTCATTCCAGCAAAAGAAATTATCAATGCTTTTCCTAAAGGAAAAGAAATAAAGCTATTCTATAAAAAAGAAGATGCCTTAGAATATGCTAGATATTTACGCACAGGAAGCATGTATGACACCTTAAAACAACCTGCCATTTATAAAGTCCAGTGCAAAAATATTTTGGAAAACATTCAACCTCAAGAAGAAAAAATAATTATTAATGCCGACTCTGAATATCAGCTACGTCACGATAGCAAGAAACGCACTAGCAAAATAACGTATTTCATCGCAAACAGCAAAAATGTTCAACCACTTGAAGGACAACTTAAAATACATGAAAGCGATAAAGATACCTATCATGACTATGAAATAGTTGACTTCTCGAATTTAGAAGCTCGTTTCAAACAAGATAAATGTAAACTTTATTATCATGACAAATGCAGACTGTTTGGAAGAATTGTATTGGCTACCGCTGCCACCGCGAGTGTTGCTGGGTTAGCCTATTTAGCAACACATTTAGAAATTAGTTTCAAGCATTAATAGTTAATATATCCAGTAACCGATGTAATAGTAAAATACACTTCTAAGGCTACTACGGTTTTATCTGCAGACGTTTGCGCTGAATATGGAGAAATCCGGGATATTTAGTGCTAAAAAACAGCGCTAAATGTCCCGGAGAACATGATTGAATAAACATTCTCTTCTATAAACATCTCTACCATTTCCATTTAGGCTGAGCTGGGCTATTAGTTATGTTATCTCTTTTTTCTAACCGAGCTTGGAGCTCTTCATTTTGAGCTCGAAGTTCTCTATTTTCATTAAATAGATCCTGTTGCTCTGATTGTAAAAGCTCATTGACTTTTTCTAGATGGGTAATTTTTGCCTCTAGCTCTTTAATTCTTTCCTCAGGATCTATTGTGGGAGTATCTTTTTGCTGCTCGGTCCCCACCATTTGTGTATTGTTATTATTATTGTTGTTATTATTGTTATTGAGATCCACATTCTTAGATAAACCTTTATAAATAGTTGATGTCGTCCCCATTCTAGAGTTATTTTTTCCGCTAGTCATTGATGGTTTGGCTATTTCAAGCACAGAAATTTCACACTTTTTCGCTGGCGTTTGTTTAAAGATTTTTGGAAAATGAGGTGCAAGTACATTTAACGCTTCATTCACATCATCGAGCGTCCCATGACAGGAACTATAAAAAAGCCGTGTAATACCAGATTCATCTGAACTAACTCCTATTGTTAATTGAAAGTTCCCTCTGTTAATCAAAATTGATTTATTATCTATAAAATCCGTATATTTGATGGAATAATCATTTATTATTCTCTCTTCCTCAAGCTTGCAGCCATTCTCTGAACCGGCGATTATTGATAATCGCTCATTAATAATATTAATTTCTGATAATATCTTTTTACAGGCCAGATAATCTTCTTCTGAAATAAATTGTAAGGATTTTCCTGACTTGAGTAGGACGGTTATTGTATTTGCTTCCATTGCCAATTCGGTAGAATGGATACCATTCTTAATAAACTGATCAACCGCATATTTTGTTAAATATGTTTTATTATTTTCTATTAATTGCATAGATCTTTTCCTTTTAACTTTTAACTTTTAACTTTTAAGAAAACTAGAGCTATGAGCTATAATAATTTCAGTTATAATGCTTCGGAGAGATAAATTATTAAATCACACTAATATTAAAAAAGGAACAAGGCAAACTGTTTTGAAAAATTGCAGTAGCAACGGTTGCTGGCTTAGGCTATTTAGCTACATTGAACTGAAGTCAATAAAACAAGGGGTTGTTTTATTAAGCAAGTCGAGAAAAAAGGGGATTGCTAGCAGCCTCTTTCACCTGCATGCCAGCTCTCGCTGGCATTAACAGGTCTTTTTATTACACATCCTTTTTATGCTTTTTTACATCCTTCCAATATTCTTTCTTTAAGGCATACATCATCACAAACAAGATCACCAAAAAGCCTAATACCCACCAACCAATTTTATGCTGCTCGACATAAAAAGGCTCAGAGGCATAAGCGAGGAAATTAACAACATCCGCGGTGGTAGCATCAAATTGCTCAGGCGTCATGCTACCTTGCTTAACGAGCGTCAACACATCATACCAGTTGGTCTCATCATAATAGATACCTGGCTTCGGAGGAGAACTGACTAAGACTTGATCGCCTTGATAAGCCGCAATAATCCCCGGCATAGCTGTATTGGGAACCAGCAGATTATTCACACCGGTGGGACGGCTTTTATCTTGATAAAAACTATGCAAATAAGTGTAAATCCAATCGACTCCGCGAATATTCGCTTCTAACGATAAGTCAGGTGGCGTAATACCGTAAGGCCAGGTTTTTACATTAATAGGCATTTTGTCATAGGTAATACCTGCTTCTTGCGCGATTTTATCGTAACGCAGATACACCATCGTATGACAAACCATACACGTATTTGCAAAAAACTTCGCACCGCGCTTAACCGATTCCATGTCATAGCGATCAATCGCTGGTTTAGCTAAAACCAGATCCTCTGGTGAAGGCACTTCTGCCCACACGGTGGAAGTAAATAGAAAGAATAAAATGGCTAATATGTAACGCATGCTCATCCCGTCACCCGCTCCGGTAAAGGTTTAGTTTTTTCAATCCTTGTATAAAACGGCATTAACAAAAAGAAGCCGAAATACGCGATTGTGAAAATACGTGCTAAAAACGTACGTAACACTGAAACAGGTTCGTGGCCAAGATAACCTAAGCTCATGAAGCTGATCACAAATACAACGATAGCAATTTTAGACCACATGCCTTTGTAGCGAATAGAACGAACCGGGCTACGATCTAACCAAGGCAACACAAACATAATAGCAATGGCAGCAGCCATCGTAATCAATCCCAAAAATTTATTGGGAATCGCTCTCAACATGGCATAGAAGGGGGTCATATACCAAACGGGTGAGATTTCAGGTGGCGTGAGCATCGGATTGGCCATCACTGAATTATTAGGCTCGATGAAAAGACCACCTAAGGTTGGCGTGAAGAACACCACTAAACTGAAAACAAATAAGAAGACAACCACACCTACTAAGTCTTTCACAGTGTAGTAGGGATGGAAGGGGATACCATCTAATGGGACGCCGTTTTTATCTTTCTTTTCCTTGATGTCTATGCCATCGGGATTATTCGATCCCACTTTATGCAATGCCACCAAGTGGACAAAAACAAGAATGGCTAAGAAAAAAGGAATAGCAATGACATGCAACGAGAAGAAACGATGCAAGGTCACACCTGAAACGTTAAAGTCGCCGCGTAGCCAAACGAGTAAGAAATCGCCGATAGATGGGATGGCACTCGCAAAGGAGGTGATAACCGCAGCACCCCAATAAGACATTTGTCCCCATGGCAATACATAGCCTGTGAACGCTTCTATCAACAAAGCAAAATAAATTACCATGCCGATCAGCCAAACTAATTCACGCGGCTTTTGATAAGAGCCATAAATTAATCCGCGATACATATGCAGATATACCACCACAAAAAATGCAGAAGCACCGGTGGTATGCATAAATCGCAGCAGCCAACCGTACCGGACTTCACGCATAATGTGCTGCACAGACGCGAAAGATTCGCTACCCGTGGGTGTGTATTCCATCACCAACCAGATGCCAGTGAGGATTTGCATCACAAATACGAGCAGTGAAAATGAGCCAAAGAAATACCAGAAATTAAAATTTCGTGGTGCGTAATATTCACTTAAATGTTTTTTCCAAAATTCGGTCCATGGGTAGCGTTTATCTATCCACTCCATAAAACGATTTTTCTTCCTCAACGCGTTCTCAGTCATTATGGTTTTTTAACTCCTTCCTTGCGTTAACTAATGGAAATAGCGCCTTGAACCCCATCTTGATCTTCACCGATCATGATTTCCGTATCACTGGCGTACATGTGACGTGGAATTTTCAGGTTTAAAGGTGCGGGGACGTCTTTATAAACCCTTCCTGCTAAGTCGTATTTTGAGCCATGACACGGGCAATAAAATCCGCCCAGCCAATCAGCTGACACTGAAGCAACATCAGGCCGATACGTTGGCACGCAGCCAAGATGGGTGCAAATACCAATAGCAATTAAGTATTGAGGTTTGATGGAACGATGAATGTTCTTGCAATACGCTGGCTGCTGATCTTGTTCGCAGAGCGGATCGCGTAATCGATCGTTTAGTTTAGCAAGCGAATCCAACATTTCCTGATCGCGATAAATAACCCAAATCGGCATTCCTCGCCAAGGAACAGTGAATTGCTCACGTGGTTTGAGTGCACTGATATCAATCTTAATCGGTGCTCCTGCTGCTTCTGTATCTTCACTCGGTAACCAATAGGAGGCGAATGGAACAGCTGCTGCGACAATACCCAGTCCCCCTACAGCAGTGGTGGCACGACGAAGAAAACATCGGCGCTTTTCGTCTATTTGATCCGTTTGATCCTTCACGCTTGTTATCCTTACCCGATTTTTATCGTTTTAAAGTCCGTAAGTGTAATCTGTCAAAAATGAGATGGCTAGTGTTTCGAATCACTACCTCTCTCATCTTGGCGGTGCATTTATACCGGTGTCTTTGAAAATTTTCAATCAATTTATAAAGGCATGTGTGGTGGGAATTCAGAAATATTACAGATTGGGAGATTGTGGATAAAATAAAACATCCGTGACGAAATAAAAAAATGAAGAAAAAACGAGAATTTTAAGTCAACAAAATCGCCCGCTCCGTAATATCTTTCAACCGCATCAACGTCACCTCATCAATATTCAACGGCGGCAGCCAATAAATCGTATTACCTAATGGCCTTAATAACGCTCCCAACTCAACGGCTTTTTGATATACCTCAAAACCCAAGCGCCGCTTCGGATCATCACTAATCAAATCAGCCGCCACCATTGCACCGATACCTCTGACATTGGTTAAGCGCTGTGTTTTATTCGCAATCTCCTGCATGTAACGCAGCATCACCTTACCGGTTTCATTTACCTGATCACATATATTTTCCTCTTCCATAATCTTTAATGTTTCCAATGCCACACTGGCAGCCAGCGCATTTCCTGAATGGGTATGCGAATGTAAGAAAGATTTTCCGGAAGAATAATCGTCATAAAAAATTTCATAAATAGAAGCAGGCAGCACGACGGCACTTAAAGGCAACCATCCAGATGTTAATCCTTTCGCTAAACACAAAAAGTCAGGTTCGATATCAGCATGATGACAAGCCAACATTTTTCCCGTGCGCCCAATACCTGTCATGATTTCATCAGCGATGAGATGAATAGTATGCTTTCTAGTCCACGCTCGCAGCCGCCTTAATAAATCTTGACTATAAATTTGCATTCCACCCGCACCTTGGAGAATAGGCTCTACAATGATTGCCGTTATTTTATCTCGTAATGGTGTTAATTGCTTTTCAATCATCTGCCAATGAGTTTGACAATCTAACCAAAGAGGATCCTGTATGTGATTGACATAGGGAAGCGAAGAAATTGAACGCGATTCAAATAATAATGGTGAATAGGGATCTCGATACAACCCTAAATCACTCACACTCATCGCACCGACCGTTTCACCATGATAGCCATTCTCTAAGGCCACAAATAAATGACGGTGATTATCGCCTTGAATTTTTCGTGCATGCAAACTCATTTTCATCGCAATTTCAATAGCAGAAGAACCCTCACTAGCAAAAAATACTTTGCTCAAGGAAGAGGTAAGTTGCGATAATTTTTCTGATAATGCCAGAATAGTAGGATTAACTGTATTCGCCAAAATAACATGCTCAAATTTCTCCATCTGCCTCACTAATGCTCGTTGCAAACGCGGATGACCATGACCTAATGATTTACACCACCAACTTGAAATAGCATCAATCACCTTTGCTCCGCTTTTTAGTTCAATCATGCTACCTTTTGCAGTTACCACCTCTAAAGGTAGAAAAGTTTCATAATCTTTCATTTGAGAACAGGGATAAAAAATCGGACTACTGAGCATAGTTAATTTAGTAAACCTCATTTATTTTTATGGTTGACTGTTTTCGAAGACTACCATATAGTTTTTCGCCTAACAATACCAATAGAGAATTACCGATGATAGCAGGACAAAAATGGGATACTCAAAAGGTCAATGCATTATATGAATTGCCCTTTACTCAACTATTATTTGAAGCACAAAAGACTCATAGGCAACATTTTCCAGGCGATGAAGTTGAACTTTGTACACTATTAAGCGTTAAAACAGGTGCCTGCCCAGAGGACTGTGCTTATTGCCCCCAAAGTGCCCACTATCAAACGGGAGTGAGCCGAGAAAAAATAATGGCGTTAGAGAAAGTTATTGAACATGCTAAATGCGCTAAAGAAAATGGTGCTATCCGATTTTGTATGGGTGCAGCCTGGCGTAATCCCCCTAAGAAAGAATTTCCTAAAATATTAGCCATGATCCGCGCTGTAAAAGCATTAGGCCTAGAAACATGCGTTACGTTAGGCATGCTCAGCGAGGAACAAGTTGCCGAATTGCGTGAAGCGGGTCTTGATTTTTATAATCATAATTTAGACACTTCTCCTGAATTTTATGACAAAATTATTACGACTCGAACTTACCAAGATCGGCTTGATACACTACACCGCGTGCATCAAGCAGGCATTAATTTGTGCTGCGGCGGTATTCTTGGCATGGGCGAAACACGAGAAGATAGAATTCAACTTTTATTACAACTCGTCAGGCTTCCACAGCCACTGAAAAGCGTACCTATCAATCGACTCATTCCGTTTGATGGCACCCCATTAGAAAAGAAAAATGACATTGATAATATCGAATTTATCCGCACCATCGCGGTTACTCGTATTATGCTACCGCATTCCATTATAAGATTATCTGCCGGCAGAATTTTCATGTCCGAAGAAATGCAGGCACTTTGCTTTATGGCAGGGGCTAATTCGATGTGGCTTGGCGATAAACTATTGACTGCTCGAAATCCAGAATGTAATGCGGATTTCACCCTTTTAAAAAAATTAGGCTTATCGGCGAAAGAATATGCTGCAGCGAGCTGAACGTCATCTTTTGCGATCGCGTTATATTCACAATGGCAGAGAGCATATTAATTTTTGTAGCAATGATTATCTTAATCTTGCAACGCATCCAGCTATTAAAAACGCGCTAATAAAAGGAGCGCAAGAGTTTGGATTAGGCAGCACGTCCTCGCCTGTTGTCTCCGGTTATTCGAGAGCACACCGCTTGCTGGAAGAAACGTTTGCTAAATTTTTAAATCGAGAGAGGGCATTATTATTTAATTCAGGCTATCACGCCAATCTCGGCGTCCTAACTACTTTCGCTCGCAGGAATAGCGTTATCATTGCTGATAAGTTATGTCATGCCTCTTTAATTGATGGAATTGTTTTATCACGCGCCAACTATTATCGATACCATCATAACAACTTGGCTCATGCAGAAAGCCTGCTCAATAAAATAATGGGGCAAGAAAAATTATTAGTAACTGAAAGCGTTTTCAGCATGCAAGGATCAATTTCTAATATTAAAAAATTAGCGGACATAGCAAATCGTTATCAGGCAATGCTGATTGTTGATGATGCCCATGGCGTTGGGGTATTAGGTGAACAGGGAGGAGGCATTTGTGATTACTATCAATTATCACAACATGCTGTACCGTGCCTGATTACCCCATTAGGAAAAGCACTGGGTAGCATGGGGGCTATTGTTTCAGGTGCAAATGATGTGATTGAGGAATTACTGCAATCCGCCAGAACTTATCACTATAGCACCGCTCTGCCTCCTGTGATTTGTTTCGCAACGGTCACGGCTATCAAAATTATCCAGGAAGAATCTTGGCGAAGAAAAAAACTACAACACCTTATTACATTCTTTAATCATGAAGCCAAAATAAGAAGCCTGCCTTTAGTTTCACATGATGCCACACCCATTAAATCTATTTTAGTAGGTGAGAATAAAACCACCTTAGAATTGCAACATTATTTAATGCAATTCGGTTATTTTGTTTCTTGTATCCGCCCACCTACTGTTCCCATTAACACCGCAAGACTACGGATATCATTAAACTGTGCTCATGAAGAAAAACAGATTATTCATTTACTTGATTTGATACATAATTATGATAAAAGAAAAAATTAAAGCGCATTTTAATAAAGCGAATAAAAGTTATGATGAGCATTGCCAATTGCAACAATATGTAGGCAACAAATTGATTACGTTGCTTAAACCATTTTCTCCTCCTTATGCTAACATCATCGATATAGGATGCGGCACAGGAATAACTACCCAACATCTTGCCAAGCAGCTTTCTTATCAGGCATTTCATGCGATTGATATCGCAACCCAATTATTATCTGTCGCAAACGAGCGATTATTACCCTTAGGGATTCATACATATGAAGGAGATATGGATAAATTATTCTCACCTCCTCCCTATTTTGATATCATTTTTTCTAACATGGCACTGCATTGGAGCATGAATCTAGCAGAGACAATCAACAAAATAGCAGCTCTTGCCAACATGCAAGGTATATTAGCTTTTTCTTTACCGTTACCACGTACGTTACTTGAACTCCAACGAGCTTTTTCTCTGAATAATTTTATCGATGCCAGCAAAATTGAAAATTATTTACGTGATAACAGCTATGAGATTTTAATTCAGCAAACAGAGAAAATAACATTGTCATTTGATAACACCCGCGCGGCTTTAGCATCCATTAAAAAAGTAGGCGCTAATTATGTACAGCATAGAACACGTATTGGATTACGCGGGAAATCTGTTATGCATCAAATTAATTTAAGTAAGATCACTTATGTCATTGGTTACTTTATTGCTAGAAAAAGAGATACTATTTAATATGAAATTATTCATTGCAGGCACGGATACAGAAATAGGAAAAACATATATTAGCACGGGCATATTGCAAGCTTTTAATCAAAGAGGCTTATCGACATTAGGATGTAAACCAATCGCCACTGGCTGCGTGTGGCAACAAAACCAACTACGTAATGAGGATGCCGTGGCGCTACAGCGTGCTGCCTCGATCAAGCTACCTTATCATAGGATCAATCCCTTTGCCTTTGAGCCACCTATTGCTCCGCATATTGCAGCCAATCAAAACCAGCAATTATTAAGCGTTCAAACATTGAATGAGAAAATGGACTATGCGCTAAACTATCCCGCAGATGTTTGCTTAATTGAAGGTGTAGGTGGTTGGTATGTTCCGCTTAATGAGAGGGAAACCATGGCTGATTTTGTGATTGCTCAGCAATTGAAAGTTATCTTAGTCATTGGTATCCGTTTAGGATGTATTAATCATAGCCTCTTGACGTTTCGCGCGATGCAGCACGATGGCGTGGAGGTCATCGGTTGGGTAGCGAATTGTATTCATCCGGATATGGATTATTGCTATGAGAATATAAGTACACTTCAGAACTGGCTGCCTATTCCTTGTTTGGGTAAGGTTGGCTATAAACAATTTCCAGAATATGAAGATGAGATTTTTAATCAGATAAAAGCTAATGCAGCATAAAGATTATTTTTAAGCGCTTGCCGGAAGACAATTGGGTATCAAAGAAACAATAGGTAACCATTTCTTTATCAATTATTATCGATTATAATAATGTAAAATATAAACCTCATCGATAAGGAAACGGCCATGCAAATTGTTACTATTTCTCCAAATTATCAAATAGTTATCCCTAAGGAAATTCGTGAAGCATTACATCTGCTGCCAGGTGAAAAATTACACGTTTTTCGCTATCAAAACCGACTCGAATTTGTACCTGTTAAAGATGTAAAAAAAATGCGTGGATTCTTAAAAGGGATTGAGACAGTGATTGAACGTGATAAGGATAGAACATGAAAAAAAATGTGGTTGATTCTTCTGGATGGCTTGAATATTTTGCGGATGCAGCCAATGCCAGCTTTTTTGCACCTGCAATCGAAAACACGAAAAATTTGATTGTTCCTAGCATCTCTATTCTTGAAGTTTTTAAGCATGTATTGCGTCATTGTTCGGAAAAACAAGCATTTGAAAGCATTGAATGTATGTTGCAAGGTAATGTTGTAGACTTAAATCTTGAAATATCACTAAATGCTGCAAAGCTTGGAGTTCAGCATAAAATCCCTCTCGCAGATAGCATTATTCTTGCAACTGGCTTAGCTTATGAAGCAACTATTTGGTCTCAAGATGCCGACTTTAAAGGGCTTCCATATGTGAAGTATATTTTGAAAAAATAATTTTTGTCACGAATAACAAACTTCATTTCTTTACCACCGACGTATCACCCGACGAAAACGCCCCCATACTCCCATCAGCCAATTCCAACAATAAATGCCCTTGCTCATTAACCCCCATCACTTTCCCTTTAATTTTCTTATCCAGATTATTAAGTGTAATCGTCTGGTGCATTAAGCAATCTGAGGATACCCATTCATGGATAAACGGCGCAAATCCTTGCGCATCAAATTTCTTCCAATAAGCGATTAAATGCTGAATCAATTTCGCACATAATTGATTCCTATCAACGTACTGACCAATTATTTTTCGCAAAGAGGTCCATGCCTGAGAGATATGATGATCATCATCCATCATATTCACATTCATCCCCACGCCAATCACTGCCCAACTCGTCCCATGTGTCTCCGCTTGAATTTCAATTAAGCTGCCCGATAATTTTTTGCTGTCATAACTAATATCATTTGGCCATTTTACGAAAATTTTCTCCCGCACTCCCATTTCTTTTAATGTTCTTAAAATAGCAAGACTCGTCACCAAACTTAAACCAGCCAGCTCACTAATGTCTTTTTGAAACGGATACAGGCAAGACATATAAATATTCTTACCAAAAGGTGAATACCATTCCCGACCAAGCCGGCCTCTACCATGGGTTTGCTGTTCTGCGAGACAAATTGTTATCGATTTACTATTTTTAATGGTTTTTAAATAATCGTTAGTGGAAGGCATACTTTCAAAAATCAAAATATCCACTTTCTCATCAGCCAAATACTGTTTTATCTTATTCCTTTCTAATAAAATTAACGGCTCCAGCAAGGCGTAACCCTTACCTTTAACAGAATCAAGCTGAATATGATAACCTTCTAGCTTCTTGATCAACTTCCAAACCGCACTACGCGTCATCTTCAGCTTTTTACCAATTGTATCGCCATCATGATAGCCGCCGTCACTGAGTATCGTTACCATTTTTATTAAACTAGCACTGGTTTTCTTGAGCATGCGATTTCACCTTTATAAAACGAGAAAGTAAAATGCCAACTTCATAGAGCAGCCAAATAGGCACCGCTAAAATTGTCTGAGAAAATACATCCGGCGGCGCCAATAACATACCAATAATAAAAGCGCCCACGATAGCATAAGAACGCCATTTAATTAAACGCTCTCGAGAAACAAGATTGGTTGAAACCAACAAGACCATAATGATCGGAATTTCAAAAAGACCACCAAATACCAACATAAGCTTCATGGTGAAATCCAGATACTCACTAATATCAGGACTAAGCATCACCCCCGCTGGCGCAACGCGGGCAAGAAAATGAAACAACATGGGAAAAATTACAAAATACGCGAATGCAATACCCGCGTAAAAAAGCAAAGCACTGACTAATAAAAACGGCCAAATTAACCGCCGCTCATGGCCATATAAAGCTGGCGCAATAAAAGCCCAGAGTTGGTATAGAAAAAAAGGGACAGCTAATAAGAGCGACACCAAAAACGCTAATTTAAACGGCACAAAAAAAGGGGAGACAATTTCCGTTGCAATCAAATGCCCTTGCGGTAGAAATTTCAATAGAGGTAAGGCAAGCCAAGTATAAAGCTGATTAGCAAAATACATCAAACCAGCGAATAATATAAAAAGAACCATCAATGAATAAATCAGTCTTGTTCTAAGTTCTACCAAAAAATGCAGAGCTTCAGCAGCCTTAGGATTGTTTGCGCTTTTGTTCATCGGGTGTTTCAACTGAATCTATCAAACCATTCATTTCATCTTTGACTTTGACAAACATACGCCGCATTGATTGCATAAAGCGGCCTAAATTAAAGGCAACATCAGGTAATTGTTCTGGCTTAATTACCAATAGTGCAATCAATAAAATGACAATAATTTCACTTAAACTAAAATTCACTGTTTACTTCCTTCTTTAGCATCTTCTTTGTTTTCAACTTCATCCTGTAATCCTTTGCGAAAACTTTTTATCGCTGCTGCTAAATCATTCCCAATTTCGCGCAAACGCTGTGTGCCAAATATCATCATCAAAATTAAGAAAATTAATAATAACGAACCAAAATTACGAAAACCCATAATAATCTCCTTGTATTATCTAATCATAGCGTGGGGTGTAATCCATCCTAGAAAAAAAGCAACTAATAATAAAGCAAATAATAAAAGGGATAAACCAATACGCCAAGTAAGCGCTTTAACAATGCGCGTCGAACCACTTTTATCGTGAATTAAAAAATATAAGGCACTCCCTAACGAGAAAAAAATAAAGAAGAGCAGAAGAATGATAATGGCTTTGATAAAGATGGTCATCTTTTATAATCCCTATTAAACTGCCGGGCTAGTAGTATATTCAGATAGCATAAGGAATGCACTCGAAATGTATATGCAAATTAGAAATTGGAAATTAACTGTCCTCACCATTTTACTGATGGGGTTGTTTATTAGTTTAGGCTGCTGGCAGTTGTCACGGGCGAATCAAAAACAAAGATTATTGGCGTCATTTGCACAACGCACCCAGCAAGCTCCTCTTTCTATTCATCATCTCGATGAGAAAAAGGATTTACGTTTCTATCGTCTCCATACCTCCGGACACTTTGATAATCAACATACTTTTCTATTGGATAATAAAATCTGGCATGGGCAAGTTGGCTATGAGATCTACACACCTTTTTATAGCGACGGCTTCCCGATGCCGATTTTAGTAGATCGCGGTTTTATTCCTGCTAGCACCGTACGGACAATTCTCCCTGCTATCCGAAACATTCCCGGTGCATCCACTATTAGCGGCCTGCTCAATTTGCCGCCTGCTTATGTGGCATTAGGGCAAATCCGTGAATCGGCGCAACTAAACTGGCCGTTGCGAATTGAGTACATCAGCCTAGCTGAGCTATCCAAATTAACTGGCTCCTCCTTCTTCCCCTATATTCTCACTCTCACCCCCGAGGACCCGGCTGCTTACTCGATAGAATGGCAAATTGTCACGATGCCGCCCGAACGCCATAGAGGATATGCTGCACAATGGTTTGCGTTCGCCCTGACCTTATTGATATTATTTGTCGCGCTAAATCGTAGGAAGAGTAAATCATCCGTTATTAAATAACAGTGAACATGGATTGAGGATTGTGCCTTGACACACTATTGGTTCGTATCAACAAAATATCGCCGCAGCTCTAAACTAGCCTTATTAACGTTTGTCCTCGCTTTTATCGTCATTCTTCTAGGTGCTTACACGCGCCTCACCAATGCAGGGTTATCTTGCCCGGATTGGCCACATTGCTATGGCTTTATCACCGCCCCACATACGGCGTCCCAGCTACAAATGGCTGCAGAAGCTTATCCGCAATCACCGGTGGATATCAAAAAAGCCTGGACGGAAATGACGCACCGTTACTTTGCTGGCACCGAAGGCGTCCTCATTCTCATTCTTGCTTTTTCTATTTTGCTAACGAGCAAAGCGAGAGATGTAAAATCCACTCTTATTGGTATCCTGCTAGTCGCTTTACTCTGCACGCAGGTCATGTTAGGCATGTTGACAGTCACCGAGAAATTAAAACCAGTCATCGTCTTATCTCATCTCCTCACCGGCATCTCGATTTTAAGCATATTATGGTGGGCTTATCTGGATCTGCATCTACACGATGACTTCTTCCTGAAAAAATCACATACGCAACATTTACTGCCTTGGCTATGGCTAGGCTTACTCATCGTCGCAATCCAAATTGGTTTAGGTGGCTGGGTTAGCACGCATTATGCCGGCCTTGCCTGCATTGACTTCCCTTATTGCAATGGCCAGCTCGTCCCTCCTTTGCATTGGGAGAATTTAAATGGTGACCTCATTACCATCCACATGCTACACCGTTTTGGCGCATTTACGACGGCTACTTACTTAGAATTACTTTCTTTATTTTTATTCAACCAAGCGACTTTCCGCTCGATGGCGGCTTTTATTCTGGCACTGGTCGCGCTGCAAATAACGTTAGGTATCTTAAATATCATTTGGCTACGACCTGTTTGGATAGCAATTGCACATCAAACTATTGCGATTATTTTATTACTCACTATGATAACAACCTTAGTAAAGGCTTATTTTGAATCTCGAGATCAACGATATGGCTCATTTTTTGCGTAATTATTTGATTTTATGCAAACCACGTGTGGTTTTATTAATGCTGTTGACCGCGTGGGCAGGCATGTATCTTGCTGCCCTTCAGCCCATTCCGGCTTGGCTATGGATGAATGCCACCTTAGGTATCGCCTTGATGTCGGGATCAGCTGCAACGCTCAATCATATTATTGATCACGGCGTAGATGCCCTCATGGACCGGACTAAACACAGACCATTGGCTTCTGGAAAAATCCCCCTTCGTTCTGCTTGGATCTTTGCCTCTATCCAAGGCGTGATTGGTTTCCTGCTACTTTACTTTGGCGTCAATTCACTTACCGCCATCTTAACGCTATTAGCAGCCATCGGTTATGCCGGCGTATATTCGATCTACCTGAAACGCGCTACCTCTCAAAATATCGTCATCGGTGGATTAGCGGGCGCAATGCCACCTTTGCTGGGCTGGACAGCCGTGAGCGGCCAATTAGATCCGGAGGGTTGGCTGCTAGTTCTCATTATTTTCTCCTGGACACCCGCCCATTTTTGGGCGCTATGCTTACATCGTTACAACGACTACAAGCAAACCTCCATTCCTATGCTACCCATCACCCACGGTATTCCTTTCACGAAGCTAAATATTGTGCTTTACAGCTTATTGACCGTCGCTTGCAGCTTACTGCCTTTTGCTATAGGCATGAGTGGTTCATTTTATTTTATTGGCGTGCTGCTACTTGATATTGGCTTAATGGCTTACGCATTGAAATTACAATTCGCGGTAGAAGATAATCAAATCGCATTAAAAACATTCCATTATTCCCTGATTTATTTGACAGGTTTATTTTTAATTATTTTACTTGATCATCATTTATTAATTACCTAAAGCCATGAATACTCACTCTTCTTTTTCGACTAATAAAATTATTTTCCTCGTTGTCTTCATTTGTGCAGCTCTCATGACATCATTGTTTGTTTTTCACATGAGTCATAAATCAAATCCAGTCTTATCCGCTGATGATGGTCTCATTTTTCCTGCTGCCCGGGACGTTAAACCGTTTGAACTACAAGCTGCTAATAGCAAACCCTTCACACAAGCGGATTTGCAACATCACTGGACGCTTATGCTATTTGGCTTCACACATTGCCAAAAAATTTGTCCTACTTCTCTCGGGATGTTGAATCGTGTGTATTTAAAACTTCACCGAACCTATCCCAATTTACAAGTCGTGATGGTTTCACTTGACCCAGAACGAGATACGCCAGAGATCGTCGATCATTATGCACATTCATTTCATCCTGATTTTATTGGTGTAACGGGCAAAACCCCCGAATTGCGTAAATTACAAAGTCAATTAGGTATTTTCTCTGCACGGGAACCAGCGAGCGGTACTGCTAATTATCATCTCCAACATACTGCCTCTATTCTCCTGATGAATCCGCAAGGAAAATGGGCAGGCGTCTTTAAGTATGGATTGAACCCAGAACAATTCGCCCAAGCGCTGACAGCGAGTATGCAATCGCTTTCTCAGCAACAAAATGGGTAACCAGAGATGAACCCATCGCTAGCTGTTTTCTTGCAATCATTATTACCTCAGCATCTCCTTTCTACTGTGGCAGGAAAAATAGCTGATTCGCGTATACCGTGGGTGAAAAATTTTTTCATTCACCAATTCATTCAACACTACTGTATTAATATGAGTGAAGCTCGCATCGAAGATCCGGAGGCTTATCCTACTTTCAATGAATTTTTTATCCGTCAGCTTAAACCTCATTTACGACCTATCGCTGAAGGCCAACAGCTTGCTAGCCCGGTGGATGGTACTATTGCCCAAATTGGGCGTATTCGTAAAAACCAGTTGCTGCAAGCAAAAGGCCATTATTTTGATCTCGAAACCCTCTTAGGTCATCACCCAACGCTTGCTCAAACTTTCTATGATGGTGCTTTTGCGACACTTTATCTTGCCCCTTATAACTATCATCGGGTACACATGCCACTAACCGGCACCCTACGTGAGGTGATCTATGTGCCTGGCAAATTATTCTCCGTTAACCGTATGACCTCTGAATTAGTCCCGCAACTTTATAGCCGTAATGAACGGTTAATTTGTATCTTCAACACAGCGATTGGTCAAATGGCAGTCATCCTCGTCGGCGCCTTAATTGTAGGCAGCATTCAAACGGCATGGGGAAGTCGATCCCTACCTTCCGCCCCCCTTCAATTGTCTAAAGGAACTGAACTAGGCTATTTTAAGCTCGGCTCTACCGTCATCCTTTTATGCGAAAAAGACAAGATTGAATGGAATCCCCAGCTCACCATGAACAGTACCCTTCAGCTAGGCCAGCCCCTCGCCTCCCTCGCCTCCTATTAATCTTACCTTAAGTAAAACGCTTTAAAATACAGAGCTATAGTGGCACTACAAGCAAAAATACGATTGATGATAATTTATTGAGTAATATAAAAAAATGACCAAATTTCAATTTAACATCCGTAGCACATTGATATTAGCTAGCCTGCTTTACTTGGCTTATTTCCTACTGCTGCATGATACCGTTATGCACAGTTCTATCAGCTCTATTATTTCCTATTCCGACCATGTTGCCATTAAAGAGCGGCTACTCATCATGGGCCTGTTACCTATTTATATTGCCATTATGATTTTTGGTTCGATTGTTTTAGGCGTTTATTTATCATCAAAGCTTGAATTTCTGCGTCAGCGGTGTACCATAAAGAAATAGTTATTTTTTCAAAAATCCAACATTGTAAGAAATTTGCCATTCAGTCTGTAAGACAATTGCCATAAATTGCTTGGGATATTTGCTATATCCTGTTTGGATCTCTTGTCTAATGACTTGAATAGACTGTTAATCATTGAAAATGGTTTTTACCTACCAGCTAAGGGCTATTTTAAAGGGCTTGAGGCTTTTTTTGTTCCTTTGCTAATCTAGAACTGTTCAGGGATGAAATTAAGGACAGGCATCAAGGAAAGCGATGCAGCCTCACGGATGACCTGCCATGGATTGGGTAGAAATGGGCCTGGAAGCCTGGGTAGGCAAAAAGGGGCAGCTTAAGGATTAAGTTGCCCCTTTTGCTATTTGAGGAATTATGATTTCTTCTCTTTTTGATAGCGCTCGACACTAGCTATAATTTCCTTTTTCGCAGCATCAAGATCTTCCCAACCTTCTACTTTTACCCATTTGCCTGGTTCCAGATCTTTATAATGAGTAAAAAAATGCTCAATGCGACTGAGCAATTCTTTACCTAAATCTTCTGGTTTTTGCACATCTTGATACCGAGGTGTTAACTTATTAAGCGGAACAGCCAAAATTTTTGCATCTTTCCCTGATTCATCCGTCATACGTAATAAACCAACGGGGCGGCAGCGCACCACTGCTCCCGAAATTAAAGGGTAAGGGGAAACGACTAAGACATCCGCCGGATCACCATCTTCTGCCAAGGTGTGTGGGATGAAGCCATATTCAACGGGATAAAACATGGAGGTCCCGAGATAGCGATCCACCATGACCATACCACTTTCCTTATCGAGCTCATACTTAATAGGGTGGTTGCAAGATGGTATTTCGACGACCACATTAATATCATCTGGAACCTGCTTCCCTGGCGGGAGATTTTCTAACCTCATTGGAGAAACCCTCTCTTAAAATAAAAAATTTGCCCTAGTGTACTTTCCATTGACAATTTTGCAAGTAGCTGCACAATCTTTTACACTATGCTCCAATATCGGGCTACGCGCCCTCTTTATACAATAAGGAGCATCTCATGGATTGCTTATTTTGCAAAATTGCTTGTGGAGAAATCCCTGCGAACATCATTTATCGGGATGACCTCATTGTGGTTTTTGATGATATTAACCCGCAGGCACCTCATCATAAGGTCATTATTCCCCAAAAGCATATTGCGACACTGAATGAGGTACATGATGAGGATAGCGATCTAATAGGCCATATGGCTTTATCAGGTGCGATGTTGGCAAAACAACTTAATATCGCGAATGAAGGGTATCGATTGGTATTAAATTGCAATCCGGGTGCGGGACAAAGTGTGTTCCATATTCATTTTCATTTATTAGGCGGAAGACGTATGAATTGGCCGCCGGGATAAGATGGTACTGACATGCAAGAGTATTTTCGAAAAATTATTGAAGCTTTAGGCGAAGATCCTGATCGGGAAGGATTAAGAGAAACCCCGAGGCGCGCTGCCAAAACCCTGGCATTCCTCACCCAAGGTTACCATCAATCTGCCGATCAGATTATTAATGGCGCGCTATTTGATTCTGATAACGATGAAATGATTGTGGTCAAGAATATTGAATTATATTCTCTCTGCGAGCATCACCTGTTGCCTTTTATTGGCAAATGTCATATAGCCTATCTTCCTCAGGGGAAAATTATTGGCTTATCCAAAATTGCTCGCTTAGTGGATATGCATGCGCGACGCTTGCAAGTGCAAGAGAATTTAACAAAAGAAGTAGCTCAAACAGTTTTGCAAGCAACGAATGCTAAAGGCGTTGGGGTCATCATTGAAGCCCAGCATTTATGCATGATGATGCGCGGCGTTGAGAAGCAAAATTCCATTATGGCAACATCTGTCATGCTAGGCCGCTTGCGTACGGATGCCCGTTCACGAGCGGAATTTCTCAGTTTGATACAAAAGAATTAATCGAGTAGTATAAGTCGCGCCAGAAGAACTAAGACTAAGGAACATCCTTTTAATGAAAAAAATTTTCAGAACTTTACACCAGTGGGTAGTGAGTGAAAACAAATATGATCCTCACGCCAATTATTCCGATAAAATCGAATGGTTACGGGTGATCCCATTCCTGCTAGTTAATCTGGGTTGTTTGCTGGTTTTTTGGGTAGGCTTTAGCTGGACAGCTTTCATGGTTGCAGTAGTACTATATTTTGTCCGATTATTTTCTATTGGGGGTTTTTACCATCGTTATTTCTCGCATAAAACGTATCAAACAAATCGTTTTTGGCAATTTATCTTTGGATTTATTGCAGCGAGTTCAGGTCAACGTGGGCCGCTTTGGTGGGCAGCCCATCATCGCCAACATCATATGGTATCGGATGAACCGGCTGATGCGCATTCACCTGTTCAACATGGTTTTTGGTGGAGCCATGTGGGTTGGTTCTTATCGAAAAAACATTATCATTACAATCCAGATCGCGTAAAAGATTTAGCACGCTTTCCCGAATTAGTCTTTTTAGATCGGTATGACATTTTACCTCCAACTGTATTATTTATTTCCCTATTCGTTGCTGGCATCTTATTGCATCGCTATGTACCTTCATTAGGAGTGACAGCAGGCCAAATGCTCGTTTGGGGATTCTGCATCTCTACGATTGCTTTATTTCATTCAACTGTTTCCATCAATTCACTTTCACATGTCTTTGGCAAAAAACGCTTTCCGACAAAAGATAATAGCCGTAATAATTTTCTGTTAGCACTCTTAACGTTAGGAGAAGGCTGGCATAACAATCATCATCATTATCCTGCCACCGCACGTCAGGGATTTATGTGGTGGGAAATTGATATCACTTATTACGTGCTGAAGCTGCTCGAAAAATTGGGGATTATTTGGAATGTAAAAGGATTACCGAAATCTGTGCTCCAAAAATGAAGTTATCGTTCACGGGACATCCCGTTATTGCGAGCACAGTCAAGCTCTTTCTATATCAAAACTTAATATTTCTTTAATGCTTTCACATTTCACTACTAGCATCATTAAACGATCGATGCCAAGTGCCACACCGGCACAGTCGGGAAGTCCGTGGGCTAGGGCACTTAGGAAATATTCATCTAGAGATAACTCATTTAACCCCAACTTTTTACGTTCTTCTATGTTATGTTCAAATCGCTTCCGCTGCTCACGCGCATTTTGTAACTCATGAAATCCATTTGCTAATTCGATTCCACGAACATACACTTCAAATCTTGCTGCAGTGGGCGGATCAGTTAATTGAATACGGGCAAGTGCTGCTTGAGAAGCAGGGAAATCATAGACAAAACACGGCTGATCAAACCCCAATTGAGGTTCAATACATTCTGTCATTAATAATTGCAGCCAAGTATCTCGATCATTCACACAACTCGCTACATCCAGCTGATGTTGTTTAGCACATTCCGCTAACTCCTCCAACGAGGCATGATGTGGATCCAGTTGTAAAAAAGTTTGAAATAACTCTGCGTAGCTTTTACGCACTGCTGGAGGCATGTTTAATACTAATTGCAATAACTCATCCATTTCATCCATCAAATTATGATGATCAAACCCAAGACGATACCATTCCAACATCGTAAATTCTGGATTATGAAACCGGCCCACTTCACCTTGCCGAAATGCTTTCGTAATTTGATAAATATCACCACTATTCGCTGCAAGTAATCGCTTCATAGCATATTCTGGCGAAGTTTGCAGATAATAAAACTGCTCTTTTTCGTATGAATGCGAGTGAAATAAGACGGGAATGCTTTGAATAAAAGGATCCGTAACAGAAGTATGACACATCAGCGGTGTTTCGACCTCCATCACACCGCGCGCAGCAAAAAAATCACGGATAATTCTTAAGACGCGCGCACGGATGCGAAGATGATCTATTGGGGCAGAAGGCTGCCAAGCGATATTATTCTTTCGCTCGGGAGACATACTCACCTGTACGCGTATCGACTTTGATGAGTTCGCCTTCCTGGACAAATAAGGGCACACGCACAACGGCGCCGCTTTCAAGTTTAGCTGGCTTACCACCACCGCCTGAGGTATCACCTTTCAAGCCGGGATCGGTTTCAACTACTTTTAAGATTACAAAAGTCGGTGGCACAACCAGAATAGGAATTCCATTCCACAAGGTCAATTTGCATTCTGACTGCTCTTTCAACCATTGTTTTGCATCCGCCACTTCGGCTTCATGTAAAGCATATTGTTCATAGGTTTCCGTTGCCATGAAGTGCCATTCGGAACCATCCCCGTAGAGAAATTGAGCATCAATCTCAACCACATCCGCGGCGGGAATGCTATCGCCTGATTTATAAGTCCGTTCAATAACGCGGCCCGTTTTTAGGTTGCGGTAACGTAGTCTGTTAAAGGCTTGACCTTTGCCTGGTTTGACAAATTCATTATCAACCACCACGCAAGGATCGCCGTCAATCAACAGCTTCATCCCGCCTCGTATTTCATTTAAACCGTATTCAGCCATGGAAAACTCCTAACAAATGCTGCCTATCATAACCATCGCAGCATTTTTTTCAACCCAAGTTGTACAAAGAATAAAATAACCGCCACGACAAAGGCTAAATAGGCAAAGTTAAGAAAGGCATTCTGATAAACGGCCAACTTGGTTGCCGCTACGGCTGTCTCTGAAACAGCCCCGATTTTTGCAATCATGCCTGCTAATAAACCCCCAAAGCCCGTGGCAACGAACCAGATTCCCATCATCATGCCAATTAAATGAGTAGGCGCGAGCAGGGTCACGGCGGATAAGCCAATCGGCGAGATTAATAACTCCCCGATTGTGAGAAAAAAATAAGCAAGAAATACCCATAGCGGACTCACTAAGCCTTCACTGTTGGGAAATAACGTCCCGGCACTCAAGACTATAAACCCGATACCTGCCATGAAAATACCGAGAACAAATTTATTGATAGGCGAAGGATTTTTTTGGTACCGGCCCAGTAGATTCCACGACCAGGCAAAAAGGGGGCCAAGTAATAAAATAAACACACTTTCTGATGCATAGAAAACGGTTGTCGTAAGGGGGATACCCCATAACGTTTTATCGACCAGACGATCAACAAATAAATTCGCTGAAATAAAAATCTGCAAAAATAATGCCCAAAAAATAATGGAAGAAATAATCAGTATATTGAGCACTAATAATTGTTTACGATACTCAGGACTTTGTTGCATGGTGAGAACCACGAGAAAAACTAGCAAGATGATGCCTGCTATAGGCAACAACCAATTCGCTAGTGATTCTATTTTCAGCAGAAAATTAAGACCCACGATCGCGATGAGGCAGTAAAGTGGTAATTGATAAGTCAGCTTCCGGCCGAGACGTGGAAGTTTTTGAGTATCTTTTATATAGCGCAAACCGCTATAGAAAATAATCAGACCAATGACTAGGCCGATACTGGCTAAGGCAAAAGTAACGTGCCAACCAAAAGCGTTTCGGATGTAACCGGAAAACCCAGAGAGAATAACGCCTAAGTTAATACCGATATAAAAGATAGTGAAACCGGCATCACGACGTGGGTCATTTAAAGCATATTGGGTGCCGAGTAGGCTGGAAATATTCGGTTTAAATAAGCCATTCCCGACGATAATGGTGGCAAGAGCAGGGTAAAGTAAAAATTGTGAAACAGAAATAGCAAGTAAAGCATAACCAGCGATGAGAAAGAGGCCGCCCCAGAAAATAGCATTTTTAAATCCTAATAATCGGTCCGCTAAAAAGCCGCCGATGAAGGGAGAAATATAAACTAGGCCAGCGAAGACACCTGCAATGGTATCACTTGCCTCATCAGACAAACCGAAATGTTTTGTCATGTAAAGCACCAGCAATCCTTGGACGACGTAAAAACCGAACCGTTCCCACATTTCGGTGAAAAACAAAAAAGGTAATGCTTTAGGGTGACGGGCATGGATGGTCTCCATAATAACCTCTTCGTTGGATGATGTTAGCTGAATATTATCGCTTTGAAGAGGAGTATTGTCACCAGCAGCTTACTCCTCGAAAGCAATGATCTCTTCTCTTTCCCAACCAACAAGCTTATCATACCGCCTGATCAAAAAGGGATGCGATGACATGCAAGAAGAATTAAGAAAAGCGATAGAAACAACATTAGATAACATCTATCAAAGCTGGAGCAATTTTTCTAAAAAAAATATTTCTGATATCAATCAAGAATTACAAGAAATATTTTATACTCACTTAGATGCCATTAATTGTTGGATTTATATCGCTTATTCAGAAAATTCCCTCGAGTTTAGAAATCAACTGACAGAATGGCGTAAGCAAGTGATTGAGAAAAAACAAGCTCTTATTAATAAAGACACGCCTTCTCCTATTCAGGAGATGATTGAACAGCAAACAGGCATTTTACGCATTAGTCTGGATCTCACGCTTCAACCTAGTCAAATAGAAGATAGAAAAGACTTATTAGTATTTGAAAAACTTAAATGGCTGCAACTTATTACTGAACACACCTACATTATTAATCTAGATCCTCCCATAAAACAAATTATCCTGGATAATTGCCAGCGCTTAACTAATTTCTACCAAGAACAATGGAATAGACTTTCAATATTTGAAAAATTTATTCAATTAGATATTTTCATCCTCAGGCAACGGCCTATTGTCTCTACACCGGCAATAATAAAAGAATGTAGGGAGCTAAATATAAGTTACGCGAACCAATTAGCTGATAACCTGATTGCAATGAATGCTAAGTATTTCCAGAAAATGCCTTTAGAACAGCAGTTAGGACGACCTTTAAATGATGTGATGAAAAATTTATT
Organism: Gammaproteobacteria bacterium; assembly: GCA_021324335.1. Taxonomy (GTDB): domain Bacteria; phylum Pseudomonadota; class Gammaproteobacteria; order DSM-16500; family DSM-16500; genus Aquicella. Next base: position 22,633 of record JAJPJH010000035.1, on the reverse strand, counting down.
TGAAGACACTGAGTCCGCAAAAATGTTTTCTGCTTTTGGTCATCTTCTTTACACAGCCAGAAAAATGATTTTTAATTATCAAGCAGTAGACCGTCGCTATGCTGCTCAATTGATAAAACTAAATGTCATGAGATTATGTTATGTCGCAAAAGTAGGCTATAATTATGGAGATTTAAATAGTAGCTTCGCTCTTATGAGTGCTATTGAAAAAGAATTTTCTGCTTTTAAAGAAAAGTTATCCTCAAATGAAGAAATATTAGATTTACCAAAAGCCACTAATCAATTTTTAAATAACTTTATTCACCAACATATTGCTCAAGGGAAAAAATCAAGGATGCTTTCCAAAAAGCATGAAAGAACCAGGTTACTATTCAATCAAACAGTCATTCCTCATTTCATCGTTCACAGAGGGGATTTATATGCGAAAAAAGAAGCCCTGGCATTAGGATCAGGCGATGGAACAGAAGTGGCAACCAAAGTCCTTTCTTTTTTAATAAAATGCCAACATTCAGTTAAAAAAATACCAGAGCCAAAAGATAAAACAATACAATATTATTTTTTTTCCGATATATTGAAAGATAGATTTCTTTTCACTGAATCGCAAGAAAATAACATAATGCTAGAAGTTAGTAATCGATTTAAACTACAACATGAACTTGGCAAACAAAGCGAAACTTCTATCCTTAATGAGGAAATAGCACAAGAAATGGAAGAACAGCATTACCAAGCAATCAAGAATATTTCCTCATCTATATACCATTTACAACACCCGGAATTTACAACGCTTATCAAAGAATTTAATAAAGAATTCAAAAAAGAATTTAAACCCACTATCTTTCCAACACGAAGTGAAACGGATGCGCCGAGCGCCATCCAGACCCAACCTGTTTTTATACCGCCTAGAGATACTGCTTCCGATTCAGTCTATGAGGCAACTCCAAAACACCCCCAATCTTGGACAGTACGTAAAGAAACCATACTCACAAATAATCAAATATCAATAGATTTTAATGCCATTTTATCTTCTGAAAATAAAACATTCTTGGAAATATTAAACGATATCGACAATGCCATTACTAAAACACCTAGTTCCTCTCTATCTGAGAAAGATGTCAAAAAATATAATAAAATTGATGAAAACTATACTGATATTCTCGTCCTCGCTATTCAAGAGAAAAGTATTTATCTAGCCGGTAAAATCATCTGCCCTCTGATAGTAGCGATCGAAGCAATCGGTGCGATTCCAGGAATTAAACGTCTATTATTTTCTCCTCAGGATCTCACCAATAAATTAAAACTAGCAAAGGAAGCTATTCAGGCTTTCACTAAATACGGTTACTACCTTCACCATCTCACTGATAAACTTCTCTTCTCTGATTGCCAGGATCAGCCAGAAGAAATAACGCTTAATAGAATAGCAATTAATACCAACCGAATAGTAAAAATCATCAAGAAACTTTATCAACAAGGTGATCAGAATAGCGCAATGTTAATATTCAATAAACTGAATAGTTATTCACAATTATATCAAAATATTCAGTCCTATCTGTCTCCAGAATTAAAATTATTTCTAAAAAACATAAAAGAAAATGCAACAGAAATAGAAAATTATGAGGTACTGGCAGATAATAAATATGACGCGATGGTTCCTCCTTTATCACGATGGATAAAAAACTGCTTATCAGCCCTTCCTATTATGGAGTCTATTCAACACGGCTTGGATAAGAATATAGCACTTAAAACCTTTGAAGAAAGGGAAAACAAAATTAAATCACTTTATGCGAGCTTAAAATTATTAGAGCCACGCGCTCTCTTTTCAACCAATAAACAAGATAGAAATACGTTAGAACAAAGCTTAGAGGAAATTAAAGCGTATCTTAATCCCGACATGTCGGACGAACAAAAAGAGTTTATTAAGAAAGAAGCAGCCATTATCGAACAAACGATACCCTTCATCGAAGCAATGATAAATCAAAATAAACACATTATTCCTTCCATTCTCTCGGTATTGCATAAGCCTTTTTCTCAGGCAAACGAGAAAAAAAAGGCCCTCAAACCCTCTAAATATAGCCTATTTAGAAAATTCCATCGTAAAAACTCTGACTCTTCTGATAAACAGCAGTTTTTTAAGCCGGCGCTCTCTTAATGATACCACTCTGTCTCAACAACGCATCAATCGTTGGTTTACGGCCACGGAAGGCAATAAACGAGGCCATGGGATCGCGCACGCCGCCGACTTCTAAAATATTTTCCATAAAAGCCCGGCCTGTATTGCGGTCGAAAATCCCTTTTTCTTCAAATTGTGCAAACGCATCCGATGATAATACTTCCGCCCATTTATAACTGTAATAACCTGCTGCATAACTACCTGCGAAGATATGCGAGAAACTATGCTGGAAACGATTAAATGGAGGCACGGGAAAAACGGAGGTGGCTTCTCGTACTTCATCTAAAATAGCTTGCGTTCGGTTTGGTTTAACTGGATCGTATTCAAGATGCAGACGAAAATCGAATAATGCAAATTCTAATTGCCTCACCATTTGCATGCCGGTTTGAAAATGTTTAGCAGCAAGCATTTTTTTATATAATTCATCCGGCAGCGGCGCACCGGTTTGATAATGCGCGGCAACAAGTGAAAGCGATTCTTTTTCCCAGCAATAATTTTCCATAAATTGACTAGGAAACTCGACCGCATCCCAGGGAACACCGTTGATGCCGGCTATAGAGGGATAATCTACTTTCGTTAACATGTGATGAAGACAATGACCAAATTCGTGAAACAGTGTTAAGACATCATCATGGGTTAATAAAGCAGGCTGGCCATCGACTGGCGGCATGAAATTGCAGGTAAGGTAAGCAACAGGATATTGTATGCCTTTTCCATCCAGGCGATAACGGGTACGGCACTCATCCATCCAAGCACCATCGCGTTTACGCGGACGGGCGTAAAGATCCGTGTAAAAACCCCCGCGCAATTCATTCTGATCATCATAAATAGAAAAGAAACGCACATGCGGATGCCACACTTCAATGTGATCTTCAGGGACAATCGTAATACCGTATAATTGATTAATCAGAGTAAACATGCCGTTTAAGACAGTTTCAATGGGAAAATAAGGCCGAAAATCTTCTTGCGTAAAATGAAATTTAGATTCTTGTAATTTTTCTGAATAATAAGAAATATCCCATGCAGCTATGTTTTCGATATTATCTAATTTCTTTGCCAGCGCTTTGACTTCTTCATATTCTTCCACTGCGAATGGTTTACTCTTAGCTAATAACTCATTTAAAAATTGTAATACTTCATCAGGTGTTTTGGCCATTTTGGTGGCAAGTGAGTATTCCGCATAATTTTTAAATCCAACCAATTGAGCAATTTCATGACGGATTCTTAAGATCTCTTCGATGATGGGTGTATTGTCCCATTTAGCTGCTAATGGTCCTTGATCAGAAGCACGCGTTGCATAAGCCTCATAAACTTGTTTGCGCAATTCGCGATTATGTAAAAATTTGATGGCGGTGGAATAAGAAGGATAATCTAATGTTAAGACATAACCTTCTAAGTTGCGTTGCTTGGCATTATCAGCTGCAAGTTGTAATGCTTGCGGCGGTAGTCCTTCTAGTTGATTACGATCCGTAACATGTAAAGTCCAGGCTTGGGTCGCATCTAAGACATTTTCAGAAAATTTCGTTGTAAGTTGACTAAGCTGCTTCTGTAACTTAGCCATCCGTTCTTTCTTATCCGGCGGTAAGTTGACACCGGCTAATTTAAAATCGCGAATATCATTTTCAATAATTTTCTTTTGCGCGGAATCCAGTTTGTTAAATTCTTCACTCTCTTGCAAGGAATCAATGGCACGAAAGAGCTGTTCATTTTGTGAGAATTCGGTGCTGTATTCCGTCAACAGCGGTAAGACTTGATTATAGGCTTTACGCAACGCATCTGATTCCACCACACTGCGCAGATGGGAAACAGGTGACCATATTTTGGTCAGCTCATCACTCATATCTTCCAGCGGCTTCATCAGATTATCCCAGGTATAAGACTTAGACTGTGCTAGTAATGCCTTCAATCGCTCCCGGTTAATTTTGAGCATATTGGTAATTATTGGCTCAATTTTATCCGGGTCGATTTCCTGGAAACGAGGTAATAAAGCCTGATTAAATGGCTGATGGGCCATGCGAAGCACTCCTATCTGTTCTATTTAGAATAACACTCCCCATCTTCGTTAAGAATGTTATAATCTCGCGCTTAAAATCACGCAACCTCCCGCAGCGGAGTGCTAGATGAGGATCACATGGATCTTATTGAAAATACCAAAACTTTCCAAGGCCTAATTGCCACTTTGCAAGCTTATTGGAGCGAGCAGGGCTGTATTATCATGCAACCGCTTGATTTAGAGGTGGGCGCAGGGACGTTTCATACGGCCAGTTTTTTAGGTGCCATCGGCCCTGAGCCGTGGCGAGCTGCTTACGTACAACCTAGCCGACGGCCAACAGATGGCCGTTATGGCGAAAACCCGAATCGTGTCCAGCGGCATCATCAATTTCAAGTGGTATTGAAGCCATCGCCGGTCGATATTCAAGACCTCTATCTCAAATCTCTTATCGCGATCGGGGTTGATCCATTGGTGGATGACATTCGGTTTGTTGAAGATAATTGGGAATCCCCTACCCTAGGGGCATGGGGATTAGGCTGGGAAGTGTGGTTAAACGGCATGGAAGTAACGCAATTTACGTATTTCCAACAAGTCGGCGGCTTGGAATGCAAACCCGTCACGGGTGAAATCACGTATGGCTTAGAACGATTAAGCATGGCCTTGCAAAGTATCGACAATATATATGATTTAGTTTGGTGCAAAGGCCCGCAAGGTATCGTGACGTATGGTGACGTGTACCGCCAAACGGAAGTTGAAATGTCTAACTATAATTTTGAAATAGCGGATATTGACACGCTCTTCAACCATTTTCATTTTTATGAAAAAGAAAGCCTGCGCTTGATAGAAGCCGGGTTACCATTGCCTGCTTATGAAATGGTGATGAAAGCATCACACACTTTTAATCTACTCGATGCACGACGCGCGATTTCCGTGACTGAACGGCAGCATCATATTTTAAAAATACGCCGTTTAGCTAAAGCTGTTGCTGAAAGTTATTATCAATCTCGTGAAGCGCTGGGCTTCCCTTTGCTGCAAAGGAAATAAGATGAAACACGATGATTTTCTCGTAGAAATTCACACTGAAGAATTACCACCCAAATCCCTACGAAAATTAGGTGAAGCTTTTTCTCAGCACGTTCAAGAACGCTTACAAAAAGCAGATTTGAGTTTTACTGGCTGTCAATTTTTTGCAACACCACGGCGATTGGCGGTGTTAGTAAAAGACTTAGCGGCGGCTCAGCCTGATCAAGTCATAGAACGCAAAGGCCCTGCGTTGGCAGCAGCTTTTGATGCACAAGGGAATCCTACGCCTGCTTGCGTGGGTTTTACTCGCTCTTGCGGTGTGACGCCTGCAGAATTAATCACGATTAAAAATGCCCAAGGAGAGTGGGTGGGATTACAACAAAAGACAACTGGAAAAACTGTTCAAGAAATTATACCCAGCATTGTCGACCAAGCCCTTGCAGCATTGCCTATTCCCAAACGCATGCGCTGGCATGACGGTGATGCTCAATTCGTCCGACCTGTTCACTCCGTGATCCTGTTATACGGTGATCAAATCATTGATGCTGTTATTTTAGGCTGCCGTGCTAATCGTGTCACCCAAGGCCATCGTTTCCTTGCGCCTGGCTGGATGACTATCCCCGCTGCAGCTGCTTATGTATCGCTTCTTAAAACAGAAGGCCATGTAATGGCTGATTTTGCTGAACGCCGAGAAACAATTCGTCAACAAGCGATGGCTTGTGCAAAAAAAATTGCAGCTGATGCTCATGCACTCATTTCTAGCGAGGAATTTTTGGATGAGGTCACAGGCTTAGTGGAATGGCCGGTAGCTCTCAGTGGGCAATTTGATAGTGCTTTTTTAAGCCTCCCCGAAGAAGTCTTAATTTCTTCCATGCAAGATCACCAACGTTATTTTCCTGTGTATGGTCAAGGCGGCAAATTATTACCCTATTTTATCACCATCAGCAATATTCAAAGCCATGACACACACCGTGTCATTCATGGCAATGAACGTGTCTTACGCGCCCGCTTAGCGGATGCTGCTTTCTTTTATGACACCGATAAAAAAGAAAGTTTAGAACAGCGGCTAGAACGATTAAAAGGCATCCTTTTTCAAGCCAAACTAGGCACACTATATGAAAAAGTAGAACGGCTTAGCAAATTGACTGCTTATATTGCTGCTAAAATAGATATCAATACAGAACACGCTGCACGAGCAGGACTACTCTCTAAATCTGATTTAACCACCAACATGGTAGGTGAATTCCCCGAATTGCAAGGTACGATGGGCGGTTATTATGCTCTCTCCGATGGCGAGCCACACGCTATTGCTCAAGCTATCAGCGAACAATATCAGCCACGCTTTGCCGGCGATGAATTGCCTGACAGTTCACTGGGACAAGCGCTAGCCATTGCAGAACGCCTCGATACACTTGTCGGCGCCTTCGGAATCAATCAAATCCCCACCGGCGACAAAGACCCCTATGGTTTGCGCCGCGCAGCATTAGGTATCTTGCGCATCCTGATTGAAAAGCGAATCAATCTCGATTTAAAAGAGACACTTACTTTTGCTGCTGATTGTTATACCGTTAAATTAGAAAATGCCGAAATCATCCCCTCACTCCTCACCTTTATGCAAGAACGTTTACGGGCTTGGTATCAGGAACAAGGCATCACCCCCGATGTCTTTGCCGCTGTTGCTTCCCTCGGCATCACCAATCCGCTTAATGCAGATGAACGTATTCGCGCGGTGCAAGCATTCAAGAAGCTCGCTGCTGCGGAAGCGTTAAGTGCGGCGAATAAACGGGTCAGTAATATCTTATCTAAATATACGGACAAGCTAGATAGTCATGCCATCAATCCTGCTTATTTCGAACATGCGGCTGAAAAAGAATTAGCACTGCAGTTAGAAACCAAAAGTGATAAGGTCGCAAGTTTAGCGCAAGCAGGTAAATATGATGAAGTTTTATTACAGCTAGCCGAACTCCGCGAGCCGATTGATAACTTCTTCGATCATGTGATGGTCATGACTGAAAACAAAGCGCAGCGCGAAAACCGCATCCTGTTATTACACCAACTCCGGTCTTTGTTTTTGCAGGTAGCGGATATTGCATTCTTGGTTATATACTAATGCCCATGGCATTCTTACGGAGAGCAATCATGCAGGGCAATAGACGATTACTGGCAGCAATCGCTGGGTTTACCTCTTTATTCATTTCCCTCCCTATTTTTGCTGTGATGTCCGTACCGTACGGCTGGTACGTGGAAGCCGATGCCGGCGAAACCAAATTATCTAATACCAATTACCCAGGCAATGTCAGCACTTCCGGCATTGGCGGCAGTGGAGAAATTGGCTATAAGTTCATGCCATATTTTGGCACTGAAATCGGCTACACACGCTATGCAAATACCACTATTAAAGAACCCAATACCAATAATACCGCCGCAAAAGTCACCAACTCTTCGTATGACTTAGCCATTAAAGCCATCCTTCCGGTGATGACCTCGGGCGTAGAAGCCTTTGCTAAAGCGGGGGTATCCCGTGCGCTGGCAAGCGTTAGTGTTAAGAATACAGAGGCAGCGAGTGATATTGGCATGGCCACTAGCAGTGCTGACCATAGTGCAACCGGTGTTTATTTAGGCTTAGGGGCGCAATGGTATTTTATGCCTGAGCTTGCGCTCGTTGGACAATGGGCACGAGCAACGGGGAACAATACGACAGGTACAATGGATCTTTATAGCTTGGGCTTGTCGTTTATTGTGGATTAAAACTTGGTGATTATTCAAAAACGCCTCAATCCATGATGAATTGAGGCGTTTCAAAAAAGTTAACGAGCCACAATTTTTTTAAACGAAGGTCGCTCTATTATTTTCTTCAGAAAATTGTTGAGATTAGGCCATTCTTTATGATCCATCTCATATTCTGTCATCATAAGAGCTAGAAGTTGAGTAGAGATAGCAACATCAGCCATCGAAAAATGATTACCCGCGAACCACTCTTTTCCCTCTAAAGATTTATTTAAATAATCAAGCACAGGGGGTAATTCTATATTTTTTGCCTCTTTTACTAAATTATGATTAGGTTCCTGATTAAGAATTTTGGCTTTGACAATACATTCTAAAAATATTTTTTTATAAATCACTTCTGTCAAAATATTATCAGCATAATGTTCAAACCATAAAGCAATTGCATATTCCTCAGGATCAGTAGGATATAACTTATTACCGCTAGTAAATTTCTTATCTAAATAAGCTGCAATGACGGCTGAGTCTGAAAGAGTAAAATCATTTATCTGCAATGCAGGAATTTTTCCTAATGGACTTGCTGCATCAAAATCAGCAGGAATAGGCTGCCCTGTTGCTTTGAGGAGAATTTTTGGCAATATTTCTTTTTGCTCATAGGAAATATTTTTTTCCGCCAATGCCACCATGACCTTACGCACATAAGGAGAGGCACTTGTTCCCCAGATAATTACTTTTTGTGGACCATTTTCTTTGTTTACTTGATTTAGCATAAAATATACTCTTCTGATACTTATCTACTAGTAGATAGATTTGAAAGTTAAAAAATTTATCCTTCCGTTAAACGTGCCATAATATATTTCCTAGCGGCAACCAAATGCTCCTCATCCTGAAACAACCGTGCTAATAACAAAGCACCTTCTAATGTAGATAAAATAAGCATTATTTCATTCCTAACATGCCTTTTTTCTACGTAGAATTCTTTTTTTTCAATGGCTTCAGTTATTAACCGTTTAAGCCACTCTTCCAGTCGATTAAAAAACAAACGTACTTCATGCTGTATCATCTCAGGCAACGTCAATACCTCGGATGCCAACATACCCCCTAAACACATTTTCTTTTCAGAGAGATAAGTTTTAGCCACGATACTATCAACGAATAATTCAAGTTTTTTTCGACAAGTTAATTTTTTATTGTTAAGTATCTGCTCTAGCTCCTCACAAAGCGCATTGATATGTTTTTTTACAACCGCCTTGCCGAGATCCGCTTTAGTAGGAAAATGATAATGAATACTGGCAGTTTTAATCCCCACTTTTTCTGCAATATCATGATAGCTAAAAGCATTGTAACCCAATGTCTGAATTAAATGTTCTGCTACGGTCAATATTTGTTGATAGTTGTCTAATTTCTTCATAATAGCCGGCAGTCTACCTACTAAATGGTAGGTAGTCAAGGGGTTTGTTGACGGTATCTAGTACGCCTCTTATGGATCAAGCAGTTAGCGGCTAAAAACAATCCCAGTTGTTCGCTTGTAGTGGCCCCAGGGGGTATTTGCTTTTTTATAGCTATCAAAGAGTTGTCGCTTATTAGAGATTAAAAAACCGTTTTAGTATTTTCAGCAGCTTGGAGGCAGGCGCCTTAGCAGCAAAAGCTGAATTAAGCTCTGTCGTCCACTCTCCTGTCTTGAGATTAACTAACACGAAATAACTTGGCGCTAGCATAGGCTTAAGAAAAAATTGATTTCCCTCACGCACCATTTTATAACGCATCATCGCTGGGTATCGTGCTAATAACCAATCACCTGAAATCACAGCGTATTGTTTACTTGAAATTAATTTTTTCTCATCCGCCGGTTTAATATAAATAGCACCATCCGGATTAACCTGATAAAAATTAATCAGCATATTTAAGACATCTATTTCAGAAATTTTGTCTTTTTGCATTTCCTCTGTCGTGTAACCTGACTCAATAAAAAAACTACGCTGCGAAGGTGTAAGTAATGAGACACCATCTTGATAAGCAAGCGGCGGGAATTTTAATAAGGCTAGCAAAGTTGGTGCAATATCCATTAACGAAGTAAAATAATCTATCTGCCGAGGTTCACCAATCGAAATCCCATATCCTTTGATTGCTAATACAGCATGTGTTTGCTTTAAGCTGAGGACATCACCTCCATAACCATACGAAGTATCAAGTCCGTAATCATGTTTAAAATCCGTCGTAAAAGCAGGTGCATTGTAATATTTAAAAATCTCTACATCGTTTATTTTCTCGGGTGTACCTCGATAGTTGGCTGCAGAAATAATCCTATCGTGAGGCTGCCCCAAGGTGATGCCATGATCAGATAATAAAATCACAATACTATAATTGAGTAAGTGATTCTGCTGCAACATTGTTAGTAATTTAGCAAATTGGCCATCTGCATCACTCACGGCTTTCTTGTACAAATCAATCATATGCTCGTGAGGAGTATCGCTTAGCCAGTAAAAAGGCCACCCGGTTACATTCAAGTGTATCGCAAGAAGAAGCGGCTGATGATTGCGGTGGTGTAGTCCAGCCTGAATTAAATGCAAAAAACTATCAGGATCATAGGTTGCGGAAGCACTGTGATTGCCATAATTGTAAGGAAAAAGCCATCGACCCATGGGTGTATTCACAAAAAGATTAGAAAGCGGGAAATCATTTAAATTACCAATGAGAAAATCATCAACGCCCGTCGAGGGGCCTATCACATGATCAAAGCCAATATAGTGGCCGATGTTGTTATACCGTCTGTCATCAGTCGCATACCAGGTTTGATAGCCTAAATTTTTCAAATGACGAGGTAACGTATCAGATAACAATAATTGTTTAGGATTAACCATGTTCTCCCGAATGCCATTATGAAGAGGATAAGCAGCGGTTAAAATGCTCGTCCAGGAAGGAGAGGTACGTGCGAGAGGTGTATAAGCATGAGTGAAATGAAGCGAGGATTGGATGAAATGGATGAGATGGCTTCCTTCTACAAAATCAGGACGCAATGCATCAAAACTGATAAAAATAATGTTAGGCTTCTCTGCTGTACCGCTATCTTGTGGAAGCGGTTGAAAGGCGGTCTTATTCCAATTTAAGAAAATGAAAACAGCAATCAGAAATAAAAACCCACCATGCCGTAAATAATGTTGTTTTCTGTAAAGCTGAACACATAAATTTATTAAGGCTAAAAGTACGGCAATTAACAAAATAAATGAGCATAGGACCATTATGTTTTTTAGTATCAGTCCTGTCAGCTGATCATTAAATAATGACTGGCAGATTAGGCGCGAAAATAAAGAATAAGGAAAGAAATAACAATTTGCGGCAAGTATATCGACCGCTACCAGAACCCACAGCAATAGACCTAATGAACGCAGGGTAGAAACTGAGAGTGAAAATAACTCACCGATGGCCGTAGTAATATACCAAAGAGTAGCAATGAATAAAACATAGAATAGAAATTGAATCAGAACCACTTCGAGGATAGGAAACAAAATGAGAGGGTCCTGCCATAGTGAATTAAAAAAAGGACTGCCTGTTAAAATATCCACTAAACGATTGGCATAATAATTAGCCATCATGAATGAGACTTGCGCCAAGAGTGCAAGAGCTGTCAAAAAAATGAGTATCGTTACTAAACTAGCCGGTCGCCTCAACGCCATACCGTCTGTATCCACTGACGAATATCTCGGATTTCTTCTCCTGAAACCGAGTGCGGCATGGGATAGCTATGCCATGAGACAGGATAACCTCTTTGCTTTAACGCCACATAAGTGGCCTTGCCTAACGCATAAGGAACAATGGTATCTTCTGTGCCATGGCCGATAAAAATAGGAATGTGTTGATGGGCAGCAGATGCCTTCTCAAATACCTTATTTGCCAATGGCAAACAGCCGGAAAGCGCTAAAATACCGCCTAAAGGATCGGGGTAATTGAGGCCTGCGGTCAAAGCAATCATGGCGCCTTGGGAAAAACCCGCAAGGATAATGTGTTTAGTTAGAATGCCTCGAGAGGTTTCTCTTTTAATCAAAAGCTTAAGTGATTCCACTGATTTCGCAATGCCCTTCTCATCAATATTCTCATGAATAGCCATAGCAGGGATATCAAACCAAGCCCGCATTTCATATCCATTATTAATGGTCACGGGCATGATAGGGGCATGAGGAAACACAAAACGCACCCCTAACTCGGCCGGCAGATGTAATTCAGAGGCAACGGGTACAAAATCTGAGCCATCCGCCCCTAAACCGTGTAACCATATGATAGTTCGTTGAGTTGGCCCCGCGGGATCAATTTCGATAGAAGGTAAAATGTTATCTTCGCTTAACACCATAGACAATTTTCTTGCTATAATTAGTTGATGGAAAATTACCATAGTTTTATATTGATTTACATGGATTTTAATCTGAAGGGGCTAGGGTATGAAAAAATTCGCAAAAAGGATGGTAGGTGTTACCTTATTAGAAATCATGCTGGTACTTGCTATTGCCGCAATGATTATTGTCATGTCAGTACGGTATTACCAATCTGCAAACCAAAACAGCCAAGCAAATACGTTCGTAGAACAAGTAGGAGCAGTTTCTGCTGGTGTTGAAAATTTGGTGCAGGGAACGGGTAACTATTCTACTGTTTCCACAGCCCAACTTACCTCCATCTTACCAGCCAACACTTTAACGACCGCACCCTGGGGCGGCGGCTTAACTTTCACAGCTACCTCAACCGGTTATACACTAAAAGCCGGAACGGCCGCATCCGGGACCACCACCACTGGATTATGCGGCTTAATTTTTAATAAACTCACCGCTGATAAGCACTATGCTTTTGATTGCACAACGGTTACTTATACAGGGAATGTATAGTTGTTTTGTATCTCTGGCAAATTAACTGGTTGATTTGCCAGAGTAGTCTTAAAAGGATAGGGAATGACTTTTCGAAATACCTCTACTTCTTACGGCAGCATTGCAAAATTTTTTCATTGGCTCATCTTCTTATTACTTTTATTCATGGTTATCTACGGTTTCCTGCTCGGGGATATTCCTAAAGATTACCAACCCACAGCTTATAATTTCCATAAATTGTTAGGCTTAACTATTCTTGCCTTAATGATACTACGGGCGCTCTGGGCTGGTATTAATCCCAAACCTGCCTTACCGTTTGGAACACCTTCATGGGAGAGAGGAGTAGAAAGAGGCATGCATTTTCTACTTTATGTCATCGTGATGGCTATGCCGCTCGCTGGCTGGATTGGCTCGGTAGCTGGTGGTAGGCCACCGCACATTGGTAACTTAAACATTACTTTACCCATAGCACAAAACAAGCCTCTCGCAGAAACTCTTTTTGATCTTCACAATAACTTAGCGATTATTCTCATCATATTAGTCTCCCTGCATATATTGGCTGCACTTTATCACCATTTTATCAAGCGAGATGATATTCTCCGCCGTATGCTACCGCACCGTTAGCTGGTAAACCCCCTGCCTCTTCCCTTTATCTAAGCGTTTATGGGATAATGGTCGCTTTTAAACCAATAAACAAGAATCATGCTTTCCCAGGAGCTGGTATGAGAAAATCTATCCAATCAATGTTAGGCGTTACCTTATTAGAAATCATGTTAGTGCTGGCCATCGCGGCAATGATTATTGTGATGTCTGTGCGCTATTATCAATCTGCCAACCAGAACAGCCAGGCGAACACCTTCATTCAACAGGTAGGAGCCATTTCGGCTGCTGTTGAGAACTTGGTACAAGGAAGTGGTGATTATGCCGGGGTGTCACAGGGCCAACTTGAATCCCTCTTACCTCCTAATACCCTTACCTCGGTACCTTGGGGCGGCACTATGTCATTCTCAGCAGAATCTAAGGGTTACACCTTAACCCCTGATCCAGCACCCAGTGGTACAGCTGCAAAGGGTTTATGCAGTTTAATCAAAACGAAGTTAACGACCGATAACCATTACACTGTCGATGGTGACTGTACTTCATTCAGCTATACAGCGAATGTCTAATTAGTAGAGGAAACAGGATAGTGATGCCGACCAGTCGTTGGCATCACTAACCAATCGCACCGCAGTAATTGCCCCGTCTCATTCAACTGTAAAAATAGCTGATTGGGACGGTTTTTATTATCTGCCTGATTGAGCATAGCTTGCTCGATAACAAAATAAAGCTGCTTTAATACTTTATCTACATCCATCGCTTCTGGTTGCATCATTACTTCATTGGCGAGATAACGAATCACTTCTGGCGCATAGCCTAATTCAACCCCATAACGACCTTCAAGCATTTTACCTAATGATTTCAATTTTAAACGGATGATTTTTTCAATGGACAATTTGGTAAGAGGAAGAAAAGGTAGCATCGGTACTTGCTGGCAGAGCGATAAAGGAAACTGCGCTGTCATCTCAGGCAGAATAACATCAACTAATTCTTGCGGAGAATAATCATGCTTAGCAGAACGAGGTTCGGGTTTAAGGTCTTTCATAATAAGCTGCATGAAGTTCACTTCTTCTTGCCCTTCCTCTGGAGAAAATAACACCGTTAATTCTGCTAAACGATTCGCACCAATCGTGGTACTAAATAATAAAATAGATTGGCGGAAATCTAATATATTTCCTTGCTCATCATGCAACACTCCTAGCTGAATGATTTCTTGCAATGCCTCAATCAAGGTAGGCGCAGCATGCTCCATATTTTCGAATAAAATAACAGCATAAGGTGTTTGTGTTAGCACTTCTTTGAGTGGTAAATATTGTTTATCTACGCACCGCTTAAGCTTCATTTCAAACATTGAATTATTAATAGTGATTGCTGAAGCTAGATAAAGAACGTTTAATTGTTTAAATAATTGTTCAGTCAATGCTAATGCGGTAGTACGTTTACCAGTATGTTCCCCACCTACCAACCACAATCCACAAAAAGGACCACATCGTTGTTGTAAATTGGCCTGACTTTGTTGTAAAGCCTGAGCCAGCACCGTAAGCGCTGCTTCTTGACCAAAGACACGTTGCTGCATTGCCTGGATAAATTCATGCGGCTTAAATCGATTGGTTTGTAGGTGAGAAGCGGGTATTTGTGTCCATGTGGATAATACGTTGAGCACCACAGGCAACGTTAATCCTAACTCACCAGCCGCACTGGCACGAGCCGTACTGCTATCTAATAGTAATAACGTTTTTTCTAATGCGTGCGTTGCACTCAGATAACGTTCTGCTAATAAATAAGCCTGCGAAATGATTTCTTCAGAAATCACAACATTATGAAAATTTTCTAACTCAATACATTGATGCTTCAAAAGAGATAATTTATCAGATTCACTCATTGAAGTTAGAGATAAACAAGAGAAATATTTTTCTAATTGCCCAGGAAGTATGTGTTTAGAGGTAAATATAATAAAACGAAATGCTGGATGTTCGACGGAAAACATATCCAATATAGCGGGATGACTGACCGCAATTAACAGGCATTTTTTAGAGGTTTTATTTTCAGTTTGTAGTTTTTGCAAATCATTTTCTATCTGTTTTTTCTCCAAAGGAGTAAGATGCTCGGCATGTAAATAAAGTAATTCCACTTCGTGCAGCATGGGCGGCACAGGTTCATGAGCAAGGTGCTGCAGAAATGCTTCGAGGAAATAGGGCAGCCATTGCGTGGAAAAATCGGTGTGCAAGCAGACATGGTGAACAGCTTTACGGCTTAAAATGTCAACCAAAATAGAAAATTGGGGATGGTCTTTAAAGGGAATGATGGCATTTTTCTTAGCTTTGATAGTTGAAAAATGATGGCTCAATTCAACGGGCATGCTGGTATCCTTCGAGATAAGGTAAAGAACAGTTTATTATAGAAATGATTACTGCTCAAACACTACATTCACGGAAAAATAGTCTTCTTTTTGTAAATATTTTCCAACTTCTTTGACTGGCGAAATTGCCCGCACTGCATTTAAGGCAGCTTCATCTAAGGAAATGATACCACTGCTTTGTATCACAGTGATATGTTCAAGGTGGCCGTCGGGGTAAAGTAAAAATCGAATTTGGACTGTTCCGGATTGTTTTAATTCTAATGCACTATCGGGGTAATTTTGTTTCGTTGCGATAGCGGCGTGTAAGATGGATAGGATAGTTTTTTCGGCTTCCATTTTTCTCCCCCCCGCGTCATTCCCGCGCAGGCGGGAACCCATTTTAAATAGGATACCGGGGCTGGGTGCAATGCGCTGGCGCATGTGAATAGGATGAATAGGTTCCCGCCTACGCGGGAATGACACAGTTTTACCTCCCTGCAATTGATACGAATAAGCCTGCACATAAGCTGCCGGCTGTTCTTGCATTCGATACATCCATACTATCTGCACCATCATCCAAACCAGCAGCAGCCCATGTCCTAGCAATGAAAAATAAAAATACCTAGATGAAAGCATAATTAACTGTCAAAGTAATATTTCTCCCGGGTGCCGGATAGAAAAACACACTCTGCATATCCGATTCATACACCGTATAAAGATAATAGTATTTATTAAAAATATTATTAATATGTAAAGACGCCGTTAATTGCTTATTCACATAACGCAAATTACCATTCACTGTCACATAGCCGCCAATTTTTCCCGCTATATTCGCATCATCATTGGCTGAATATTGACTGCCAGTATAAACCGCCTCAGAGTAAATATTCCAATGCAGCGCCATCTGGTAATCCAATCCGGTACGGACAATATTTTCTGATACCAATGGAATGCGATTACCTTGATTAATTCCGTTTTGAAATTCAGCATCCACAAAATTATATTGGCCATTCAACGTTAATTTATTAGTGATTCTATCACTCCCCGATAAATTAAAACCCCGGCGCACCGTCGGAGAAAGATTACGATTAGAACCAAAAGGCTGCTCTTCCGTTTGGGTAGGATCAAATGCAATTTCATCACGTAAATTTAACTGATAAATACCCAGCGCTGCTGAATATTTTTCACGCTCAAGATGAACGCCTGTTTCATAAGCTACACCGCGCTGAGTTCTTAAACCCGTAATTCCCGTGGAGGTAGAGGCATTCTCATCAGCTTTAGGAAAACGAAAACTTTCTGCACGACGCAAATAAATAACCATGTCTTGCATTAATTGATAAGTCGTTCCTAGCGTCGTCGCAAAAGCACGATTAATCAAATTATCATCAGGAGAAGATTCCACATGACTCGTCTGCTCCGCACCACGTGCACCTACTGATATAGCCCATCGAGGTTGAAGAGGGAGGGTAGTTAATCCAAATAAGCCGTATTTTTGCTGATTATTTGCTGTTAATCCTAGTTGACTCCCCAAATGATAATTATCATCTTCCACATCCAACCCGCCCATCACTTTCGCAGGACCGATAAGACCTTTAAGTTCTGGTCGTAAATAATTAGTATTTCGTGATTGATTAAACTGTGAATACAATACACCATGACCGTGCATTTCACGCCGTGCCAAATCCGTTTCTAATTTCCAATTTTCATTGAGTGATTGTTGCAATCTGCCATGAAAAAAACCGCTCCAATCGCGAAAATAATCCGTTGCGTCACTCGCTTGCTGCCGATTCTGCCGTACTTGTTCTGCTGTCAATGCACCAGGATACTGCATATATTCATTCGCGATTTTGTAATCGAAACTCAGTTTATTTTCTCGATAAGGAAAATCTAAACGACCAGATACTACTTGCTGATCATAATGATTATGTTCCCGATAATTATCACTACGATAATCACCAAACGTGATGAGATTTTTAAGCTGCTCATAATGGTTATTGAAGCTCACATAACAGCTATATTGATTATAACTACCCGCTGCACACGACATGATGGCTTTTTCATGCACTTGTTCACGTGTCACAATATTCACAATCCCGCCGACGGCCTGATCCCCATATAATACACTTTCACTACCTGCAACAATTTCAATGTACTGAATATCGTACAAGGGAACAGAATTCAAATCCGGTGGCGCCATATCTGGATTAGTAATAGGAATACCATTAATCAACATTAAGGTATTGCTCGTCGCATTCGCACCAAATCCGCGCATGCTCAAGGACACTTGACTGCCATTGCCTGTGATATCTTGCAATTGCACACTACCGAGATTTTGCAGCACTTGTGATAAATTCGTCTCGCCAGCCGTCGCGATTTGCTGTTGCGTGATAATGGTTTGCGGACCACTCGTGAGTGAGGGGTGAATTTTTTTCACCGCTTTGACGATTACGGGTGGAATAAGATGATCCTGCTGTTCGATAACAGCTGCACTAACAACACTAATAATAGGTATGGCAATAAAAAAAGATAAAAAACGTCCCTTGCGCATTTTCATGTGAAGCCCTCCGCTACATGGTTAAATGAGATCTGTAGCAGGCCGGTCTCCGGGCTTTCACTTTCATGATAATAACATCATGACTATCAACACCTTCCCATGTGATGACACACAGTGGCTTATTGTGATATTAAAAATGATTACCGTTGCGGGGGCAGCATTGGCATTGCAGGTAAGCGCACCAATTTCCCGTCACCTGTTACATCGCGGCGGGGAATGTAGCATGAAACAATGAAATTACCAAGCAATTATATTTGCAATCTCACACTCTATGATAGTTTATATGTCGCTTTAGCACAAATTGAACAGTGCGCATTAGTAACCGCTGATCGGATGCTTTATAAATCTTTAAGCAACATACCTTTAGCTAAATTTTTGCTATGGGGAGAAGATGCTTCTTAGCGATTCAGATGGAAGGGGGACTATCTTCCGCAATTCACTAAGCTTAGGTTTATGCACATATAACAATGGCTGCTTAGTTTTTTTATCATGACCTGCTTGTGTTTTAAATCGGCAGTTATCTAAATAATTTTTTATTTCCTGGATAACCTTTGCATCATCATGATGTAAATAAGCAATATCACTCTTTTGAGTATAGTGCCAATTTAATTTTCCAAATGCCGAGGTGATATTAGATAATTCAGCACATATTTGCTTAGCATACTCAGAAAAAAGTCCTTGTTGAGAACTTAATACTTCAGACTTTATAAGTTTATCTAAAAAGATATAGGGAGAAGTTTTAGGGGTTTTCTCAAATGCTTGTTTAAACTCCTCCCCAGAAATATCCCAACCACCTCTATCGGGTGCATTCGAGGATGAAAGAGTAAAACCAGTAGAAAAAAGTGAAGCAATCTTATTTTTTTCAATAACACCTTTCCAGACCATATCATCAGATATGCCTTTAACAACCCATTTTTTTATACTATATTCTGTCGAATCAACAAGCGTCCCGTCTTTATGAATTAAATAAGGATGTTTATTTTCACTTAACCAATATTCACCATAATCAAAAGTCAACCATGTATTTTTTTGAATATCTTCGAGAGCTGAAAATATAAAAATAGGTATTCCTTGATATTTAAAACTATGAAAAATCAAATTAGCCTTAATAACACTTTCTTTAATTTCCTTAGATTTAAACTCATAATCAGCAATAGTAATATCCGTTGCAAGCAAGTAAGGTGCAAATTTACTAGGCATCGGTGCATGCTGAAAAAAGCGACTTACATTCCCATAATCCTTGGCATCTTCTACAGCAACTTGCCTACCCTCAGCATTCTCCATTCTTATAGCATAATCAGTGCCTCCTTTCGCCCCTTCTCTTCCATCACTGGGTTTAAAAACAGCACCATAGAGAGACACATAATCATCCTTGGCAATAAATTCCCTGGTAAATACACCCCAACCAATAGAATCATTCATGTAAGAAATAACGAGATTATCGCTATTCACTCGCGTTCGGTGGAGTACCTCTTTTAATCCTTGCTCACTAATAATGGGGCAAGAAATTTTTTTTGATATATCGGTTATCATTACCAGCTGATTTTTATCAATTAGCACTGTTTCCGTCCAAGCTATCATCCCATGTTGCCATGCAAAATCTTGTGGATGCATTTGAATGACATTGTCGGAAGGAAAATGATAAGAGACATTGATAGCAGGAGGAAAAGGTGCATCGAATAAAGGAACTAAACGGGTTGTAGTCATAATTATTGTCCTCGATTTTCGATTAATGAGAAAAATTAATCGAACTGAAATTATTTTCTACTCGCCACTGAGAATAGAATATAGCATGAATAAAAATAACAGTCACTCACACCTTTAGCTAAATTTCTGCTATGGAGAGAAGATATCTTAGTCTGTGAATTTTATTGACTCTCTATTAATAAATCTATTAACCTTAAAAAACACACAAATAAAAGGGAGAAAACTCTATGCAATCCCATTCTATCTATAACCTAAATATTAATTCAGATATTAATTTAGCAGAATTAACATACAGACAATTTAGTAATATTTTACTAGATATCTATAATCATCCTCCCCATCAAAACCTACTGGAGGAACGCTTCTTCTATGAAAAGATAAATGAAAAAATCCAGGAAATAGCTCTTTATGATCCTGAAAAAGCAGCAGCCTACCAGGAAACCTTCTCCGAATATAAAAAAGAGGTAATGAAAAACCTCAACCACTTCACCCAATTCATAGAGTGTCTAGGAAAACTCGCACACATAACAACAACCAACGCCAACGACATTCAAATAGCAATAGATAATTTAAATAACTTAATAGCAACACAACCTGATGTACTTCGCGAAATTCATGAAATCGCGACAAGAATAAGCAGACGGTCCTCTCAACTATCCTATCTACTATTAGATTTTATTAATCAACTCCCTGCCTTCGATTATCTTCCTAGATCTCAAACTAAAAAGGAAGGCCTTCTTCCCGCTGTGTTATTATTTCTAACCTACACTCTTCTTGAAGAGAAAAATTTACCCCCATCAAGCGTTGTTTTAAGTATAAATATCATACATTCTATTCCAGCACTTTTAGCCTGCTCTAAGCTATCTGAAAAAGAAAAACAAGACATTATCCTTGCTTTTTCCTCTCAACATCTCACAATTCCCACTAAAATCGAAGTAAAAACTTCATTAGCCAATAAAACTCCCGAGGAAGTAGTAGCCTATATTTGGTCGCTAAATAATAAGCTCCTTTCTACTAACAACCTGGATTATAAAGACTATCTTACAGAGTGTTTAACCCAAATCAGTCAGCATGATCAATATAAACCACATGCTCTAGCTGCCTTGGGAGATGCCACTACCCATAAAGAACAAGCAAAAAGTTTTTTTCAAGAAGCTGCTAAATTAGGAGATAAATATGGGACTTTCTTTTGTTCATGTGTCAATTACAAGGAAACAAGGGTAAAATTAGAGAAGTTGTTGAAAAGCTCTTTTAGATCGCGTTTAAAGAACAAGAAGGAAATAGACCATCTTGTTAGCCAATTCTACGAACAGGCAAATAGTGTTCTCGATCAAGCATTTCAATTAATCATTAGCGATCATCCTAAAAAAGAACTATTGAGAAAATTTATTACTTCTTTAGAAGAAAAGGCGAATGAATTATATAAGCTATTAGAAACATGGTCGGATACGAATCAAATTCAATTGCATCACATTTATAAAGCAAATCTCCTGGCATATAAAAACCAGTTACCGCCATCGTATGAAGAGGCAATGCAAGATAGACAATGTCCGCTACCACCTTCTCATGAAAACACCCTGATAAAAACAGAAGGATTACAATCAAATACCGTATTCAAACAATCAGTGGGGACAAAAAAAGAGACAGAGGTAGAACAGCAAGCAGAACGGTCCGAAAAAAAACCAATGACAATACCACTCTAAGTTTGTTGGCCATGCCAATTAACCATTAATTGACATGGCCCTTCCATCAAGCTATTTCTTCGCCAACTGCTTTCCCTGCCATCCTGATGTAAACAAACATTTATCCGCACCCGCTGCGCAATGCATCGACCCACTCACCGGATACCAATAATGATTGGTATTCGTTGGCACAAAATTATCTTTCGCAAGATACGCTTCTAATTGCGAGCCATTATTATCACGATAATAACAATGCACTGTCCGTTTAGGAGCCTGGGCATTCGGCCATTCTGCGAGGGTAAATTGTTTTGCACCTTTGACAAATTGCGTTATACGTGTAGAGGCTAAAGGTGTATTGTCATCACTGTCATACATCCTCCATCCATGATGAAGACTTTCTTGAATATCTTGAACACTCGGACACGTTTCAGCAAAACTCAGAGAAACCAATGAAAAAAACAACAGAGCAGTAACAGAAAATAAATTCTTATCCATACAAGTTCGTCCTTAAAAAGACAAGAAATGTTGTTGATTTTTCCAACACACTGCGTTGAAATAGGCGCGCCGGTCAGGTGTGCGACTTCCTGGTTCCGTCACTAACCACATAACCTAGATTAAGGTAGGTTATATGGTTCAAGACATTCTAGCCAATTCACCGCCAAAACTAAACCTGCCAACAACCGTCCCGCTTCAACGCATTTTCATATCATTCTGAACGCAGTGACACCTCTCCAACTCATTTCACAAGGAAGATAAGGAAAATAATGACTACTATTCATCATACTCATGATACTTTCGTGAGAACAGCAATGTCCGATCTTCGTGTCGCTAGAGAATTTTTTATCGCTCATTTGCCCCAAGCGATTCTTAACCAAATGGATTTAAAGCATCTGAAATTACAACCTCGTTCACATATTAATGATATCCGCAAAGAAACCATCGTCGATATTCTTTACAAAACAACGATAGCCCAACGTGAAGCTTATCTTTATTTACTG
>JAJPJH010000102.1 GCA_021324335.1 Gammaproteobacteria bacterium | reverse complement strand
TCGCTGATGCTAATAAATTAGTAGCGGACGAACATAAGGCGATATCTAAATTTAATTCATCAATTTTCTTTTTATAAATGCAAGAGTTAACCGTTTGACGGGTCCCAATTAAACCGATGCGTTTATTGGCATATTTTTCTTTCAGTAGACGAATAGTGGGATTGACCACATCTATTACAATGGCGTTATTGCCAACATATTCTTTTACTAATTCATAAGCGGCAGTGGTAGCAGAATTACAGGCAATCAAGATGAGCTTACATTCTTGCTGTAATAGCATATGAGCGATTTTCACGGCATAGGCTTGAATAGCAGCAGTTGATTTATCGCCATAGGGTAAATGAGCGGTATCACCGAAATAAATAATATTTTCTTTTGGTAAGAGCTTTACGACCGCCTGGGCGACTGTCAAGCCGCCGATGCCGCTATCGAAAATGCCAATAGGTTGTGAAGGTGAATGATTTGGTTTCATGAAGGTATGATATTGGAGATTCGCCAAAAGGCCAAGTGTATAATGAGATGGGATTAATCGGGTTAGACAAAAGGAGTTGAGCGAATGAAAAAAGTAATAGGAATGATGTTGGTGCTAGCGGTAGTGGGGGTGGGATTAGCTGGGTGTTATTCTGCTGCTTGCCCGCAGCAACAGCAGGCATCCACCATGAAGAGTGGAAATTAAGATCAGTGAAAAAGGGCACGCCTACCTGTGCCCTTGGTCCTATAAAAGTTCCTCTAATCCATACACTAGCTTATCGAGGGTGATCACCTTTTCACAGGCAAAACATACCCCCGGCATGAAACATTGTCTGTCATAACTATCATGTCGCAAGGTGAGTGTTTCACCGAGTCCCCCAAATAGGATTTGTTGATGCGCCACTAAGCCAGGAAGACGTACAGCATGGATGGGAATATTGTGATAGGAAGCGCCGCGGGCCCCCGGGATTGTCTCGCGGCTGGGTTTAGCAGGCTGATTGAGATGAATATTTGCCTGTGCGAGTAATTCTGCTGATCGCATCGCTGTTCCGGAAGGGCTATCGGCTTTGCCATCATGGTGCATTTCAATAATTTCAGCATGTGACATATGCTGCGCTATTTCTTTGGCATATTTCATCATGAGCACTGCACCGACTGAAAAATTCGGCGCCACAATTCCACCTAATTTCAATTGAGCACAACGTTCTTGCAAGGTATGAATCTGATCGGAGGTCAACCCTGTCGTCCCTATCACCGGATGGGCACCTGCTTCAATGATAAGCATGGCATTTTGGAAGACAGCTTCAGGATGCGTAAAATCCACGACAACTTGGGCTTGACTGTCGTGAATCGCTTTTTTTAAATCATAGTCGCGACCGGTTTGGCCGACAACGGTAAGATGGGGGTGCTCATTCACTGCTTTAACGGCCAACTGACCCATGCGACCGAAGGCGCCATTGATGAGAATATTAATAGGCATGAAAAAAGTCTACCTTATATTTTATACATATCAATGTATTTTTTAAGATTCTTAGCAATTTTTACTAAATTTTCAATAGCAATCGTCGTTTGTTTAACGCCTTCTACCGAAGCGGTGGTGACTTGATGGATTTCCGTCATGCCGGTCGTAATCTGCTCTATTCCAATTCCCTCTTGGCGTACGGCTGCTTCAATTTGCTTGGTCGCCACCATGGTCTGATGAATGACTTCGCTTAAATCGCGGACAATATGCCCCATTTTTTCTACTAATTCTGTCCCATGATCCACCCCTTTTGTACCTTCTTCTGTGGCTATCACTGCTTTTTCGGTCGCATGGCGAATATCTTCTAAAATTTTTTGAACTTGGGTGGTCGATTGCTCTGATTGCTCGGCGAGGTTTTTGACTTCAGCTGCCACAACCGCGAACCCTTTACCGACTTCTCCTGCTTTGGCTGCTTCAATAGAGGCATTCAGTGCCAGCATTTTTAGCTGTTGGGCCAAGCCTGTTACCACCGCTGTAATTTCTCCCACTTGTTGAGTTTGATTACTTAAATCCAAGATGGTTTGAGCAATAGCTTGTACTTTATCCCTCGCTGCTTTCATGCCGTTAATACTTTGTTCGACGGCTTCTAAACCCAGTTGGCCTTGCTCTTGGGTATGTTCTGCTGATTCTCCTAAGGCGGTCGCTTTCTCCATGGTTTGAATGGAGCTTTTTTCAATTTCTTCCAAGGAAGCAGTAATCTCATTAATAGAAGAAGCTTGCTCAGAGGCACCTGCCGATTGTGCATTGACTGAATGATTTACTTCTTCAATAGTGGAGACCATATTTTGGCAAGCTTCCGTAATTTGTTTAGTAATCGTGGCAAGGCTGTCTGTCATAGTATTGAGGTCTCTGCCTAATTGACCCATTTCATCAGTACTATTAATCACAATACGCTGAGTTAGATCACCTGTTGCTATTCGATTACTCTGTTCTCTAAAGAGCGTGATGTAGCGCGAAATGCTTTTAATGGTATAAAAAGAAATAAGTAATGAAACGCTTAATCCTATTATTAATGAGATATATTCAATAATCTGTATGGATAGCATGTTGCTCAGAATATCTTGTATTCCATTTTCAAATAATTGATATTGGATATCGTATAATCCTCCAACGCGATCTCCATTGGCTTGAAGCGGTCCATCTAGCCTATCTAAAATTTTATTAGATAAGGGTATGATTTCTGTTAGTAGCATAGGTTTTGCGAGTGCGGGGTTCTGAGTAT
This sequence comes from Gammaproteobacteria bacterium, assembly GCA_021324335.1. Lineage (GTDB taxonomy): Bacteria > Pseudomonadota > Gammaproteobacteria > DSM-16500 > DSM-16500 > Aquicella. The sequence continues at coordinate 51,142 of JAJPJH010000102.1, read as the reverse complement.
TTTCTGCCTTTATCTCAGCTATTTTCAGTTGTTCAATGAGAGGCACTATTTCTTGCCATTTTTGTTGGTACGCGGGATCCCAAGTGCTTGAATAATGGTTTAATATTCCCATGGCTCGATCAATATTACTCCATGCAAAAGCGAAGTCTCTTTTTAAGGCGGGATCACCAGTCAGTAACCAGGAATTTAAAGTGGATTTACTTTGATAAAGTTGGCCATTCAAATCCAGGTAAGCAGCATAAGTTGGAAGATAATTGTGGGTTACTTCCTCCGCAGAATGTTTGGCTGAGGTGATTTTCGTTAAAACTGCGCCGATAGCTAATACAAGAATAAAAAGAATTGCTCCAAAACCTAATAGCAGTCGTCCACGGATTCCTAATGAAGAAGTTTTTGCCATATCTATTTCCTTATGCATCCTTGCGCAAAAAGAATAGTAGCAAATTTATGTAATGAAGCCAAATGAGTAAAAGAGCGGCATTATTTCTTTTTAGTGGTAATGGCTATTAAGTAATCGGCAATTTTATCGAGGTCTACGATCTTATCGACCGCATTCAATGATTGTGCCACACCTGGCATGCCAAAAACGACAGCACTTTCCGGATCCTGGATGAGGGTATGGCCTTGTGCATGTTTTAATTTCAGTAAACCTTGGGCGCCATCGGATCCCATACCTGTTAATAAAACACCAATCGCTTTTTTTCCATAATATTCTGCAACAGATTGTAATAAGACAGTGGCAGAAGGACAAAAACCGGAAACAGGTAGTCCTTTCATTAATCGCGCCACGGGATAACCTTGAGCACGTGCTACTTCTAGATGATAATTATCTGGTGCAAGATACACCGTTCCCGCTTGTAATAATTCTCGATTTTGAGCTTCTTTAACATGCAACGGCGTCATATCACTGAGCCATTTTACGAAGCCACCCATAAAACCGGCTGTCATGTGTTGGACAATGACAATCGGAATAGGAAAATTAGCAGGTAAATGCGATAAAATTTCTTTTAATGCTTGTGGTCCTCCTACAGAAGCGCCTATGGCTATTATTTCAAATTGTTCTGTTTGAGGAAGTGCAGATGTTTCAGTGAAAGGAGTATGTTTAGAAGCATGAAATCGTCTTTTAACGACTTTAATTTCGGCCATACTCCGGATAGCGGTTACAATGCGTTGACGAGTAAGATCAAAAAGAGGTGAAGTGACATCAGCAGGTTTATCTAACACACTTAATGCACCTGCATCCAGTGCGTTAAAAGACGTTTTCATCACATCATCATTTAATTTTGAACTGATGACTACAATAGGCGTAGGATGTTGTGACATGATTTGACGAATCGCCTCAATGCCATCCATCACAGGCATGTGGATATCCATTGTCACAATAGTAGGCTTTAAGTAGGCAACAAGATCAACAGCTTCTTTTCCATTTTTTGCGCAGCCAATGATTCTCATGTCGGGTTGAGAGTCAATTATTTTCTTTAAGATAAGTCTCTCAGTCGGAGAATCATCAACAATGAGAATATTAATCATATCTTTATACCAATTGTTCTACTATTTCTAGCAGTGTTCCGGATTCAAATTCACTTTTAACAACATAAGCATCTGCCCCTACTTCGATCCCGCGTTTTTTCTCGGCATCACTTCCTAACGACGTGACGATAATAACGGGTAAATCATGTAGTTTTTCACTCGTCTTTACCTGTTCCGTCAATGTAAAACCATCCATAATAGGCATATTAACATCTGTAATCATGAGAGAAAATGATTGTTTTTGTAAAAGATCCCACGCTTCCTTTCCATTGACAGCAACAGTGACTTGATAATGTTTACTTTCAAGAATATTTTTTTCCAATGAGCGTGTGGTGATGGAATCATCTACCACTAAAATATGCGGCCTTTGCTCAGGCTTACTTATTTTTTCTTGGGCCGCCATACGATGGGTGATGGTTGTGTGAAGCGTGATGTTAATTAACTCATGGGCATTTAAGACAGGGATGACTTGATTGCCACCTAATAAAGTACCACCTGCTACACAGGCTATATGAGTGAGGGGGTCTTGTAAGGGTTTAATAACGATTTCCCGTTCTCCTATGATTTCATCTACGACAACAGCAATGAGATGCCAACCTTTTTTAATAATCACAATGGATAATCGATCGCTGAGAGGCGTTGCTTTTTCAAGGTGAAGGATATTAGCAAGCGAGTAGAGAGGGATAGGATGGTCATTTAACATAATGGCTTGATGGCCTTCCACATTAAAAATTTCATTTGCAGATAGAATTAAAACACGTTCTATAGCGTTAATCGATATTACAAATAATTGATTGGCATCTGTTACTAGTAGTCCATATTCACTGGATAAAGTAAGTGGTACGTCTAAATCAAATGTTGTGCCCTTTCCTTGTTGGGTTTCTATCGTTACTTGGCCATTAAGATTAGTGATATTCGTTTTAACAATATCAAGACCTATTCCGCGGCCTGAGATATGCGTGATGATTTCTTTGGAGCTAAAGCCAGGCTTAAAAATTAAATCTAAAATTTGTTTATCGCTCATTATTTTGAGTTCTGATGGAGAAATCATATTTTTACTGACCGCAATTTCTGCAATTTTTTTAATATCAATACCCGCGCCATCATCCGAAATGGTAATATGGATTCGATTATTTTCTTCTTTGACACGAAGGAGGAGTTTTCCTATTTCCGGTTTTCCCTTGGATCTTCTTAATTCTTCTGTTTCAATTCCGTGATCAATGCAATTTCTCAGAATATGAATTAAGGGATCTTTCAATTTTTCTAATACCATTTTATCTATTTTAACTTCATCGCCTTGAATAATTAATTCTACTTTTTTATTCAACGTATGGCTTAAATCCCGGACATAACGTGGCATGGTGCAGAGTAAATTGGCAATCGGAACTAATCGTAATAGCCGTATTTCATTTTGCAATGAGTTAGATAATCTGGAAAGCTCATTTATGCGGCTACGCATATTTTTATATAAATGATTAGCATCATTGCTAATCTCAATAAAATAATCTTCTCCGGTATGGTAGAGTGCCTGTTCATTAGAATTTTTTGGAAAAGATAAAATCTGATCCCAGATTTTTTGAAATTGTTTGATTTTTGTCGTTAATTTTTCTAATTCAGAATAGTGATAATCAATCGCAATTTTGTTTACTTGCATTTCTTCCATTAAAGCGGAAATATGATCCATATTATTAATAGATACACGTATACTGTTGTGCTGATTTTTTAATTCACGAGCTTGCTCAGTAGGAGAGTCTTGTTTGTTTTCAGATGAGGAAGGTTCTAATTTTTTTCCTAGTTGCCCTTTATTTAATTTGTCAATTAATTCATTAAAATCGAAATCAAGCGGTGCTTGGTCTACAAATGAGTTCATGGCAGATTGCATTTTATCAACGGCTTCAAGGCATAAGTCAATTAAAGAGGGATTAATCTCAATGGTTTTTTTCTGAATAGAAGAAAATAGAGATTCAATATGATGAGAAATTTCTCCAACTGAATTGATACCTAAGCTACGTGATGAGCCTTTTATATTATGTGCAGCACGAAAAATAGAAGTAATCGTTTTTTCACGCTCCTCATTATCTTGAATCCCTTTTTCTAATTGCAACAGGCCTGTTGTAATAAACTGGCCTTGCTCTTCCAGTTCAGCTTTGAATGTATGAATAAGTTGTTTTAATAGTTCCGGGTCTAATCCCATGAATTATTTCCTTCCTATTTGCAAAACGAGTTCAGACAAAATAGTGTTGATATTAAGAATGGCAGTTTTGCCATGATGTATTCCCTCAATATAGTCTGGCTTTATGGCTCCTGTAGGAGATAAAGGGGCATCGAGTAGAGTAGGATCATAAGCATCACTGCCGATTATTTTGTCAACTATCAAGCCTACAGCTATATTGTTACAATCCACAGTAATAATATAGGCATTTAGCTCTTTATCAGATGGGGGCAGTTGAAGAAACTTCTTTAAATCAAGAATAGTTAAAATAATTCCCCGCCGATTAATTACGCCTGCTATAAAATCCGGTGCCCCTGGAATAGAGGTAATGGTGGTTTTAGATATCACCTCTTTGGTGAGAGGGTATGGAATACCATAGTACTCATGCTCTCCTAATTGAAAACGCACATATTCAACTAGGTTTTTCATTTCAATTTTTTTTATTTGCCCTTTGGCTAATTGTTTTCGGCGTTCATCCAATACGTGCTGCTCATTTGGATTTTGTGGCATGAAATCGAAAGCATATTTATTTGTGGGAGTTTTCATATGCAAGATCTCCTTTTGGATTTATCGCATAAATATCTATTTCATGCTCTAATATATCCGCTAATCTGCCATACGAAATATCATTTGAGCCTTGTAATTTTTCATTGGGATCTTTTATTTTTGCAATCGATAAAGCATTTCGTAAACATCGTAATCCTTCTTCTTGCTGTTTTTCTTTCAACAGCAATAAACCCAGTTGATAATGCCCAGCGACAAACTGGTGATCCAGAAATAATGTTTTTTTGAGTGCTTCCTTCGCTTCATTAAACTGATTTAATTCAGCTAAAGTAAGTGCATAAGTAAAATAACTATATTTATTTGTTGGATCCAGTTTTAAGCTTTCTTTTAAAATAATAATGGCCTCTGCTAGTTTCCCTTCATTGGCTAAGATGGTTGCTTTTTCTGTTAATGCGGAGGCTGAGTTTTTAGGCGAAATTTTTTCTGATGTGGGTGGTGATTTTTTAGGTTGAGTAAAAATAGGTAGCGTAATCGGTTCTTTTTTGATGGTATGAAAGCGTTTCTCAGCTTTCTGTTTGATAGCAGGCCGAGAAAATAAAATTCCTTGTTGGTAATGAAAGGTAAGGTTGGTGGATTTAATATCAATGGGGTCAGAAGCGCCTAATAACAGATAACCTTCTGGTGCTAAGCTTTCTTCAAATTTTTTCATCAATTCAGTTACACGTTTGCTGTCAAAATAAATTAATACATTACGGCATAAAATAAGATCCTGTGCGTTTGTCCCATTAAAAATGGAAGGATATATTCCATCGTTTAAATTAAGATAATCAAATTTAACCAAATCGCGAATTTTTTGAGATAAGGTGAAATGGTTATGTTCCTTAACAAAATAGCGATGCTCAAAGTAATCAGGAATAGATCGCATTGACCATTCGCCATAAACCCCCAAAATGGCTTTCTGTAGCGACGTCGTATTGATATCAGTCCCTAAAATATTTAATGTCCAAGCCTCTATATCGGGGAGTAATTCGCAAAGCAACATCGCAATAGTATAAATTTCTTCACCGCTTGCGCAGCCTGCGCTCCAAATACGTAGCGATAAATTATTTTCATCTCGTTTTTGATGGATGAGGTTGGGTAATAGGGTATTTTGTAATAAAGCAATTTGCTTTTTATCGCGAAAAAAATATGTTTCTCCTACCGTGATACCTTTCACTAGATGTTCTAATACAGGAGCTTGGTCTGGGCAATTTTTTAATACATTTAAATAATTCTCGGGGCGGAAATTGAATTTTTGGCAAGCGTCTATAATGGTTTTTTGTAATTCACAGATTTGATGTGAATGAATAGTAATGCCTAAACGTTCACGTATTAATTCAATAAAAGCAGATGTATTGATGTGGCTGCTTTTCTTCATGGCTTATTTTCACCTGATATTAAAAATGGCATATTAATAAGCAATGCTAACTCGTTATCAACGTTTGCAGCTGCAAGAAAAGGTGAGTTTTCATGTTTGAATTCCTCGTGTATTTGTAAATTTTTCTCCTTAAGTGTAGTTAATCCCATGATGTTATCTACCAGTATACCCATTTTTTTGTGCGCATACTTGCTTATCAAAATAGGCGTATCGAGTGAATAATTTTCACTTCGTTGCAAATTCAATCGTAGTGCTAAATCAATAATAGGTATACTTTCACCCGCAAGGTTTAATAATCCTACTAAATAAGTTGGACTACCTGGGACAGGTTCCAGTCGTACCAATTGAATCACTTTGTCAATGTATTTAATTTCTGCGCAGAGCCGTACCTTTTGCGACATAAAAGATAAGATTTGTAGTGAGTGGTTCTCAATATCACTACGCGTGGAATTGCTATCATTCTGAATTAGTTCGTTCATAAATTTGCTTTTTTAAAAGTTTTTCTATCTGTTCTTTGTCTACTGGCCTACTTAATGAAAATCCTTGTCCTTGTGGACAGCCTTTTTCAATAAGAAAATCAAGTTGTTTTTGAGTTTCTATTCCTTCTGCAATCACATTGAGTTTCAAATTTTTACCAAGCGCAATTAAGCAGTTGACGATAATGGCACTATTCGGATTAGTCGTTGAATCTTGAATAAATGATTTGTCAATTTTTAATGTATTAATGGGCAGATGCTTAAGACGTGTTAATGAAGAATAACCCGTCCCAAAGTCGTCAATGGAAATGCTAATACCACATTCATGTAATTTAATAATGCCTTCTTTAAATGAGCCTGCGGTGGAGGTCATCATGGCTGTTTCAGTTAATTCTAATTCTAACTGCTGAGGAGAAAGACCGGTGTCATTTAATATCGTCATAACTTGTGTGGCAAAATTTTCTCGAAGTAATTGGCGGGAAGAAATGTTAATGGCAAATTTAAAATTTTTTATTTGATCTAATGGCCATAAGGAAGCTTGATGGCAAGCGGTTCGTAGTATCCAATTACCAATATCTATAATTAACCCTGTTTCTTCCGCAATAGGGATAAAGATGCTCGGTGATACTAAGCCGAATTGAGGATGATCCCAACATAGTAATGTTTCTATTCCCACGATGTTTCGTGTTTTTAAATCAAATATAGGTTGATAAGTGAGGAAAAATTCTTTTCGTTCTAAAGCAAATTTTAAGGCATGTTCTAAGTTGAGTTGTTTTTTGTATTTTTCATTTAATTCTTCCGTAAAATGTTGGTAATTGTTTCGCCCTGTTGCTTTTGCATGATACATGGCGACATCGGCATTTAAAATTAACTCTTCCGCCGTTTTGGATGGAGGATAGCAGGCGATACCAATGCTAGCACCACTACGAATATTATGCTCATCGAGGTTGTAATCAAACGATAGAGTATTAACAATTTTTTGTGCAATGTTTCCGGCGTCTTCCGGGCGTTCAATTTCATTTAAAAGGATAGCAAATTCATCACCACCAAGGCGGGCGATAAAATCATTCGACCGCACACAAGCTTTTAAACGACTCGCTACCTCAATTAACAAGAGGTCTCCGACCTGATGACCGAACGTATCATTAATATTTTTGAAGTGGTCTAAATCAATAAAAAGTAAGCCAGTTATATAATGATGACGATTTGCTGCAGCTAGAATTTCCTTTAAACTTCTATCGAATTGATGGCGATTATAGACACCTGTTAACGTATCCGTGGAGGATAAAAGATACAGCTTTTGCGTCGTATCAAATAATTTTTGCCGCATGTCAGCAATACGTTGCATGGCTTTGATTTTTGCGGCCAAGGTGATATCACTAAAAGGTTTAGTAAGATAATCATCTCCGCCCGCATCAATGCCTTTGGCGATACTCTCATCATCCGTCGATGAGCTGAGAAAAATAATGGGGATCCATTCTTCATCGCCACCTAGCTGGCGAATTTTTCTCGCACATGCAAAACCATCGAGGCCTTCCATCATGACATCGAGAATAATAAGATCGGGGCGCTTTTCTTGGAACAGTTGAATGGCTTCCTGTCCATTGTGCGCTGGGATAACGCTATGACCTAACTTTTGTAAGGCATCCGTTAAGATAGCCAAGTTAGTTCGGGAATCGTCAGCAATTAGGATTTGCATGATTTTTCCTTTACGCTATACCCTTTATTATAAAGGAAATAGGAAGGAATTTATTATCCCTACTGTGCGAAATTGTTTAATTTTTATACTAATTATCCCCTCCGCAGAGAAATCAAACTAATCCCACAAATAAATATCCACAATGCCACCACCCCTGGTACTTGTATCGTCAAATGTGAGAGCGGCATACAACCGCTATATCGAAGTATTAATACGACTGCTGCGACTAATGTAATAAGTAATTGAATCACTCCAACCGCTCGCGGCATAGCAGGATCATTTATCATGACGCAACTCGTAATAAAAAACCAAACCAGCAACGAACCTATCCCCAATATATCTCCTACAAATACACCAAAATAACTATTAAACGCTTGCAGTAAGATGATCATCGTCGCTTGATTTGCCTCCGGTAAACTACGAAGGAAGGTCACTAAATGCCAATTGAGACTAGGCAGCATCAATAAGCTGATGGTTAATGCAATCACCCCCGTCGTTGCAAAATACATTCCGACTCGCATATTCGCCGCATGAATATGCTTAAAAGTATAGTAAGCTGCAACCGCTCCGGGTATTAGCAATAAAGGAATTAATGCGTATAGTGTCAGCAAAAACCGAATCATATCGGAGCCTGCTGCCACTTTAAATAAATTATTGGATAAGTCATAAAGCAAAGGCTGAGATCTCGCTAAGAGATCAATAAAAAATGTGAGCGTCACAAAAGAAACAGAAAATAATACTAACAGCCAACCGCCTACTAAAATCATGGTTGTATGTTTAGGGTCATATTTAGCTCGCTGCATAGTGCCCTCGTTTATGAATTTAATTAGGTATCATTTAGTTTATGACGTTTGTTGGGACGAGGTAATTGGGAATTTTACTAATCTATTCCATTATATAGTCTGTTGTTAAGAGGTTAATAGAGCAGAAAAAAGAGGGGTGGTTTGAATGTGGCATTGATAAAGTCGTGATAAATTTTCTGCAGTTAATATCTCTTTTGTACGGCCTTGTAGGAGCGTGCCATCTGCAAATAATAGTAAAACATGATCACACCATTGCTGTGCAATATTGGCATCATGGAGGGACATCATCACGGTGGCGGCGGCTTGTTGAGTGAGATGACGAAAATAATGCAGCATATGGAGTTGATAGCGCATATCTAAATGATTAAGCGGTTCATCTAATAAATAAATCGTGGGGGTTTGCGTAAGTAATGCAGCAATCGCAAGCCGGCGTTTTTCTCCACCCGATAAAGTCGTCACCATTCGAGATTGGTAGGCTGTTAATTCCATTACTTCTAAGGCGTGATCGACAATCTGCTGATCCTGTTGCGTCTCTTTCTTAAAATAAGATAAATGCGGATAGCGTGCATTTAAACAAAATTCCCTAACACGTTGAGGAAAAGCATAATGCGTATCTTGGAATAAAACAGCGATATGTTTAGCGATCATCTTAGGAGCGAGTTCCCGGAGTTTATTGCTATCAGTGAGATGATGGAGCCAAATATCGCCTTTAGAAAGCGGATGTAAGCCTGCTAAGGTATGCAAGAAGGTTGTTTTCCCTACCCCGTTTGGCCCTAATATTCCCCAGATTTCACCTGCTTGTAATGAAAGCGTTATTTCCTTACAAAGGATTTTATTTTTAACAGCGATCGTCACGTTTTCTGCTGTTAATCGTTTCATTTTTGCAATATCCATATAAAAACCGGTACACCTATTAATGCCATCATCATTCCGACCGGTAATTCTTGCGGCGCAAATAAAGAGCGTGCAAGCGTATCAGCGAGAGTGAGAAGGCTACCACCTAAAAGGAGGGCGACAGGCAGCATGATGCGGTGATCAAAACCGGTCAACCGACGCGTAATATGCGGTACGATCAGGCCCACAAACCCAATGCAACCGGCGAGGGTGACGGCGCTTGCAGTGAATAAAGAAGTGAGTAAATAAAGGACAAGCCGATAGGTTGCTGCGGGTAACCCCAAGGCTTTCGCTTCTTTCTCATCGCGTCCCAATAGATTCAAACCAGGCGCGAGGATAAGACAAATAATAAAGCCGCCTGCAAGCACAATGAGCGCAAACCACGGAAAGCGGACAGCATTTAAATCGCCCGTGAGCCAAAATAACATGCTGTGCAAATTAGCCGCGGGGCTTAATAATAAAATACAGCTAATGCAAGCAGAAAAGCCGCACGCGAGTGCAATGCCGGCGAGTAAGAGGGTGTGAGGATGAAATTGCTGTTTTCGCGTCACGAATAATATCAGCACAATGGTCAATAGGCTGCCTAACCACGCGCCTCCGCTCAACCACATATCACTCACGCCCGCGAGCATTAATAACAGCGTTATCAAGGCTGCTCCGCTGGAAATGCCTAATGCGTAAGGATCAGCCAGGGGATTTTGTAGCAATAATTGCATCAGCGACCCTGCGAGCGCCAATAAGCCGCCGCATACGAAAGCGGCTATCGTACGCGGAAAGCGAAGTTGCCAAAAAATGAGATGGGTTTGATCACTTGCATTAAACAAGAGTTGCTGAAAAGAAATAGAGATACTACCTTTAGCGAGAGAGAGTAAAATGCTCACGGCAGACAAACAAATCGCAGCAAAAATAAGCCGATACGAGGACGTCATAGGGTTGGAATCCATTTGCTCAAAAGACAATATTTTGAAACAATGCAAAACATGACTGATTATAGGTGACGAATCGTGATTGATAAAGCGGGCTATAGATACGGTGTAGGCATCATCTTGGTAAATGATAACCGACAGGTTTTCTTTGCCAAGCGGGTGGGTATGTCCGCCTGGCAATTTCCTCAGGGTGGTATGAAAAAAAATGAAACGCCTGAGCAAACCATGTATCGCGAATTAAAAGAAGAAATCGGTTTGAATCCGGAAGATGTGCAAATTATGGCCTGCACGCGTCGCTGGTTACGCTATCGTCTACCTAGCCGGTTAGTACGGCATTATGCTAAGCCGTTGTGCATAGGGCAAAAACAAAAATGGTTTCTTTTACGTCTCGCTAATCAAGAAGCGCAGATTGATTTACAAGCTAACGGCGATCCAGAATTTGATTCCTGGGCGTGGGTATCTTATTGGTACCCTTTGCGGCAAGTGGTGACTTTCAAGCGGCGCGTATATGTCGCGGTTTTGAAAGAATTTGCCAAGATCGTATTAGCTAAACAATTTCGTCAGAACAGTGAACCGTCATCATGCTGACAAGTTTGCGACATATCATCCAAGAAGTGTCTGGCGCAGAGCGTTTTCAAGACGCGTTAGAAATTAGCGTAAAACGCATTGCTGATGCTTTGTCGACCCAAGCTTGTTCTATCTTTTTGCTCGATCGGCAGCATGGCGAATATGTTTTAGTCGCAACTCACGGATTGAATCCACAAGCTGTTCACAAAGTACGGGTGCCTATTAATAAGGGATTAATTGGTTTAGTAGGCGAACGTGAAGAGCCGATTAATATTGATGATGCCTCGAAACATCCGCGCTTTCTGCAAGTACCCGAAGTGAAAGAAGAAGCATACCGTGCTTTTTTAGGCACCCCGCTGATTTATCATCGGCAAGTGCTGGGGGTACTCATTGTCCAACAACATGATCCGCGGCGTTATGACGAATCGGAGGAAGCTTTTCTCGTTACTCTCGCTACCCAGCTTGCTTCTATTATTGCGCATGCGGAAGCCACAGGCGCACTTGCTGAATTATTGGCAAGTTCTAAAGGAAAACGGCATGAATTAGTTTATGCTGGCGTGCCAGGGGCGCCGGGAATTGGTATGGGCAAAGGAGTTGTAATTTATACGCCTAATGATTTAGAGACGATTCCTGATCGTGAACCGGAAGACATTGCTGCCGAGGTTAACTTATTAGAAACAGCTTTTGCTGCTGTACGTGAAGATTTACGTTTATTAGGCGAGCGTTTATATCCCAGCTTGCCAACAGAAGAACGTGCCTTATTTGATGTTTATCAACGAATCTTAGATAGCTCGGACTTAGGCAAAGAAATTACGGATGTTATCCGTCGCGGTAATTGGGCGCCGGGTGCGTTGCGTGAAGTAGTGATGGCGCATGCCAGGCATTTAGAAACGCTCGATAATGAATACATGCACGAGCGGGCTGATGATATGAAAGATCTGGGCCGGCGCGTACTAGCCTATTTACAACAAAACGATCGGGCACAGCCAGATTATCATGAAAAAACGATTTTAATTGGCGAAAGCATTACACCCACGGATTTAGCAGAAGTACCGGAAGGTTGTCTCGCCGGAGTGATTTCAGCGAAAGGTTCTAGCAATTCTCACGTCGCTATTCTTGCCCGCGCCATGAAAGTACCGACGGTGATGGGGGTGGAAGATGCACCCATTCATGAATTGCAAGATAAGAACATGATTGTCGATGGCTATTATGGCCAAATTTACGTATCGCCCAGTTCATCACTGAGTGCTGAGTTTGAACGTTTAATCCAAGAGGAACGCAAATTAGATGCGACACTGGAAGAAATCCGCGATTTACCGGCAGTGACGAAAGATGGTCACCGCATTGCCTTGCTGGTGAATACAGGGTTAGGAGCAGATATTAGCATTTCGCTGGAAGCGGGGGCTGAGGGAGTCGGTTTATATCGTACTGAAATTCCCTTTTTAATGCGTGATCGTTTTCCCTCAGCAGAAGAGCAGCGCATCATTTATCGCCAATTATTAGCCTCATTTGCTCCCCGACCCGTCACCATTCGTACTTTAGATGTAGGGGGTGACAAACCTTTGCCTTATTTTCCTATCACAGAGGATAATCCCTTTTTAGGCTGGCGCGGGATTCGCATCACGCTTGATCATCCAGAAATTTTTCTCTCCCAACTTCGCGCGATGATGCGTGCGAGCGAGGGGCTCAATAATATGCAAATCATGTTGCCTATGATTACGGATGTGACCGAGGTGGATGAAGCGTTGCGCTTGCTTAGAAAGGCTTACACAGAAGTATGTGATGAAGGTTATAACATTAAAATGCCGGCGATCGGTGTGATGATTGAAGTTCCTTCTGCTGTGTATCAAGCTCGTATGTTAGCAAAACGGGTGGATTTTTTATCGGTCGGTAGTAATGATTTAACCCAATACCTACTCGCTGTGGATAGAAACAACCCGCGGGTGGCAAGTTTATATGATGCTTTGCATCCTTCCGTTTTACGTGCCTTAATTCAAATCGTGGAAAACGGCCACCAGGAAGGTAAACATATCAGCATTTGTGGTGAGATGGCGGGCGATCCTGCGGCAGTAATGTTATTACTAGCGATGGGATTTGACTCGTTAAGTATGAATGCCTCTTCTATTGGCCGTGTGAAATGGCTAATACGGCATTTTGCCCGCAAGAAAGCGGCAAAATTGCTGCATGAAGTATTGGGAATGGAAAGCGCAGTAATGATACGCTGTCACATGGAATTAGCGTTAGAGCGGGCGGGATTGGGTAGTTTAATTCGGGCGGGACGGTAACGCTGCTCTCACAGCGGGAGAATGACAGTAAGGTTGAGGGAATGATTAAAGTATTTTCACAGAGGTTAACATGATCACCTATCCAGCAATTAATCCTGTCGCTTTTCATATTTTTTCCTGGCCTGTGCATTGGTACGGCTTAATGTATCTAGTTGGTTTTCTCGCCGGTTGGGGAATGCTCACTTTACGCGCACGCCGCTCACCGCGGGGGTTTACGCTGGACCAAATTTCTGACATTGTTTTTTACACAGCCCTAGGTGCCATTCTCGGCGGTCGTTTGGGTTATATCTTATTTTATGACACGACGGTTTTATTCACCGATCCCTTATTCATTTTCCAAACATGGAAAGGCGGTATGTCTTTCCATGGGGGCTTTTTAGGTGTCATTCTCGCCCTTTGGCTTTATGCAAAGAAACATAATAAATCGCTCTTAGCGCTGACTGATCTGATTGCTCCTGTTGTTCCCATCGGCTTAGGGGCAGGTCGTATTGGTAATTTCATCAATGGCGAACTATGGGGCCGCGTGACCACCGTGCCTTGGGCGATGGTTTTCCCTCAAGTGGATAATGCTCCTCGCCATCCCTCACAGCTATATGAGTTTTTTCTCGAAGGTGTCGTCTTATTTATCATATTATGGATTTATTCCAGCAAGCCCCGACCCCTTGGGGCCATCTCGGGGGTGTTTGCTCTAGGCTATGGCTTATTTCGCTTCAGCGGCGAATTTTTCCGAGAGCCGGATATAGGCATAGGCTATTTCTTTGGTTGGTTGACTGAGGGACAATTATTGTCATTACCTCTGATTCTAATCGGTGTGATGTTATTGATCCGGGCGTACGCATTCCATGGAGAAAAAGCGGCATGAAACAGTATTTAGATTATTTACAGCATATTTTAGAAAACGGTGAACGTAAAATTGATCGCACCGGGGTGGGAACCTTGAGTGTCTTTGGTTATCAGATGCGATTTCCGTTGAAAGAGGGGTTTCCTTTGGTGACGACAAAGAAACTGCATACGAAAAGTATTTTTCATGAATTACTTTGGTTTTTACGCGGTGATACGAATGTTGCCTACCTTCACCAGAATGGCGTCACAATTTGGGATGAATGGGCGGATGTGGATGGGAATTTAGGCCCGGTTTATGGGAAGCAATGGCGTGCGTGGCAAACGGCGGATGGTCGTGTGATTGATCAAATGAGTCAATTGATTCAGCAGATTAAAACGAATCCGGATTCACGACGGTTAATTGTCAGTGCGTGGAATGTAGGCGAGCTGGATAAAATGGCGTTGCCGCCATGTCATTTATTGTTTCAGTTTTATGTGGCGAATAAGAAGTTGTCGTGTCAATTGTATCAACGGTCTTGTGATTCATTTTTGGGGGTGCCGTTTAATATTGCATCGTATGCATTGTTGACCCATATGGTGGCACAGCAATGTGAGCTGGAGCCGGGCGATTTTGTTTGGACGGGTGGAGATTGTCATATCTATCTTAATCACCTTGAGCAGGTGCGACAGCAGTTGAGTCGCGCGCCCTATCCTTTACCAAAGCTTCGGTTTAAGCGACGACCGGCGTCATTGTTTGAGTATGAGTATGAGGATATTGAGATCATAGATTATCAGGCGCATCCGCATATCAAGGGACAGGTGGCAGTATGAAGTGAATGGGTGAGGGAGCAACGTCTAACCCCCATCCGCTATGCCCTTTACGCATCGTCTATCATAAGACTGCTGCAACAACGGCTTTTCTGCTGACTGAATTTCCGCATCTCTTGTAATATTCGTGCTCCCGCTAAAAATAATCTGACTATTGATTTCATTACAAACGCCTGCCTGTTCATCGCTAGGATGGAAAGGGGAGCAAGCGGATAGCGAGAAAATACAACCTAATGCAGCAAGCATATTGCGTATGAAGTGCCTCATTAACTTCTCCTTGAGAACCGATAGTAGCGATTGTATTTTTTTCTGAGGTGGAATGGAACTATGTTTTCAGTATATGATGAACAAAAAGTAGCTAACGTAAGGTTTATTGATGAAGAAATTTGACCGTAAAAAAGATCCGAAGGCCGATATAGAAGCCCAAAAATATGAGAATCCCATTCATAGCCGTGAATATATTTTAGAATACCTCGCCGAACGCGGCAGCCCAGCTACTTATCAGCAAATTGAATCTGAATTAACTATTAATACCCCTGAAACCAAAGAAGCCTTGCGTCGCCGGCTTATTGCTATGGTACGCGATGGCCAGTTGTACAAAAATCGTAAACAAGCCTATGGCCCTTTAGGCAAGATGGAATTAATTGCTGGTCGTATCATTGGGCATAAAGATGGCTTCGGTTTTATCGAGCCTGATTTAGGGGGTGATGATTTATTTGTCAGTCCCCGACAAATGCGTAGTGTTTTTCATGGCGATCGTGTTTTAGCACGCGTTTCCTCTGTCACGCGCGGAAGAGGAGAAGCAGTGATTGTGGAAGTATTAGAACGCAATACCCAGCAAGTTGTCGGCCGCTTTCATACTGAATCGGGTGTGAACTTTGTAGAGCCCAGTAATCGTCGTTTAACTCAAAATATTATTATTTCCCCGGATGACACCCACGGGGCGACAGAAGGGCAAGTCGTTGTTGCTGCTATTACTGCCCATCCTACGAAACATTCGCCGCCGCTAGGCAAAATAGTGGAAATTTTAGGTGACCACATGGCGCCAGGCATGGAAATTAATGTGGCTATTCGCAGCCATGATTTACCTTTCATTTGGCCAGAGGATGTTTTACTAGAAGCTTCTCGTTTTGCTCCTGAGGTTCAGGAGGAGGACTTGAATGGGCGGTCTGATTTTCGCAATTTACCTTTTGTTACGATTGATGGCGAAGATGCCAGAGATTTTGATGATGCTGTTTATTGTGAGCCGCGGGAAAAAGGTGGTTGGATGTTATACGTAGCCATCGCAGATGTCAGCTATTATGTGCGACCAGGCACAGCACTGGATAAAGAAGCCTATAAACGCGGTAATTCCGTCTATTTCCCTCGCCGCGTCATTCCTATGCTCCCTGAAACCTTATCCAATAATTTATGCTCGTTGAATCCCAACGTTGATCGGTTGGCAATGGTATGTACCATGACTATCCATCCCACCGGCAGAATCATGCGATATCGCTTTTCTGAAGGTGTCATTCAATCCCGTGCACGTCTCACGTATACCCAAGTGCATGCCATGATGGAAAAGAAAGATAGGCGTATGCGGGAACGATTTAAAGAATTTGTACCTCATCTTACTCACTTATATGATTTATTTCACATCTTGCATAAATCACGTCGAGCACGCGGTGCAATTGATTTTGATTTACCTGAGACAAAAATTATTTTTAGCAATGAACGTAAGATAGAAAAAATTGTACCTTATGAACGTTTTGATTCTCATCGTGTGATTGAAGAGTGCATGTTAAGCGCTAATATTTGCGCAGCTCGTTTTTTAGAAAAAAACGAACAGCCCGCGCTTTATCGCGTCCATGAAGGGCCGACGGAAGAAAAATTAAATGACTTACGCCGCTTTCTGGTAGAGATGGGATTAAAGATGCCTACTCACCGTGCTCCCGTGCCCGGTGATTACGCCCATATTTTACGCGTGATCCAAGATCGCCCTGATGCGCATCTCATTCAAACCGTTTTACTACGTTCCATGAGCCAAGCTATTTATGATCCCGATAATCGTGGCCATTTCGGTTTAGCTTATGATGCTTATGCGCATTTTACTTCGCCTATTCGCCGTTATCCGGATTTATTAATCCATCGTGCTATTAAACAAGTACTAGCACGCCATCCTCTTTCTCTTGATGCATTGCCTGAACTTAAAAAAGCAGGCGAGCATTGCTCGATGACAGAGCGTCGTGCAGATGATGCGACAACCGAAGTCACAGATTGGTTAAAATGCGAATTCATGATGGATAAAGTGGGTCAAGAATTTTCGGGTGTGATTTCAGGGGTAACGAGTTTTGGGATTTTTGTGGAATTGTTAGATATTTATGTCGAGGGACTCGTTCATATCGCTACCTTGCCAGATGATTATTATCAATTTGATCCCATTCGGCATACGCTAACAGGCGATCGTATGGGTAGGCGGTTTCGTTTAGGTGATCCTGTTAAAGTAAAAGTCTCGCGGGTGGATCTCGATCAATGCCAGATTGATTTTGTTTTAGCTGAAGGCGAACGCGGGACTGCGCGTAAGAAAAAACAGCATCAGAAACCAGTCGCTAAAAAACAAAAAACTGGAAAGATGAGAAAGAAAAAGAAGAAGTAACTATGGCGAGTAAACAATTTATCTTTGGATTACATCCAGTTGAATCTTTATTGCAGCATCAAGCAGAACGTGTTATTCGTTTATGCGTCCACCAAGATCGCGCTGATAAAAAACGCGAATCGCTTATTCAATTGGCGAGAGCGCAGGGTATTGCAGTTGAGTTAGTTTCAAAACAGGAATTAGATCGTCTAACACAAGAAGCGAATCATCAAGGTGTAATAGCTTTTTGTACCAAAGCACATACCTATACAGAAAATGATTTAAAGCAACTACTGCAAACAATTACAGAACCTCCTTTTTTATTGATATTAGATGGTGTGCAAGATCCGCATAATCTAGGTGCTTGCTTTCGTTCAGCGGATGCTGCGGGTGCGCATGCAATTATTACGCCCAAAGATAAATCGGTGGGCATGACACCCGTGGTGAGTAAAGTGGCAAGTGGCGCTGCAGAAATTGTGCCATTTGTGCAAGTGACGAATTTAGTGCGTACGCTTGAAGCGTTGAAAGAATTTGGTATTTGGATTTATGGTGCCGCCGCAGAAGCAGAGCAAACGCTGTATCAAATGGATTTCTCGGGTCCTATTGCTATTGTCCTGGGTGCAGAAGGAACAGGATTGCGCCGATTGACACGAGAACATTGTGATGTATTGATGAAAATTCCCATGCAAGGTTCTGTCTCTAGTTTAAATGTGTCGGTAGCAGCGGGTGTATGTTTATTTGAGGTGGTAAGACAGCGGCTATAGGACACAGTATGTCTTTCGATAGGCCAGATAGTGTTATCTCCATTGAGGAAGAAGAAATATTTCCATTTGCAGGTCTTCCTATTGAAATAAAAACAAGGATATTAGGTCAACTTCTCTCTTTTGAGATGCCCCATTTTCTTCGTGATTTGTGGAATTTACGATTAGTTTGTAAAGAATTCCGTGATATTTGTGATGTGTTTTTGAAGCGACAAATTTTAGGTGTGCCTGAAATAAAAGAGCAATATCTGGCTGCTATCGATCACTATTGCAAAGAGAAATTGGATTTTTGCAATGATTTGCCTGCGAATAAACTTTTTCGCCTTAAAGAAATTCGTGCGGAGATAACGGGGAGTCGTGAAAAAATATCGCAAGGCATTCGGCGGCGTAATTATTTTTTTGGAACATCTCATGGAAGTTATACCTATAACATTGGCATGTATTGTTTTATTTGCATTTTAGCCGCGGTCGTGATCATTTTTTATATGAATAATCGACATAATAACTGTTATGAAAGATTGATAGATAAAGAAGAGTATGAAGATTGTCTACTTTATCCTCTGATCAATGTGTTAGAAGATTTCTTCGAGTTAAATCATACTGCAGCTAAAATATGCTCTATTGCTGCGCTTCCTATTCTGGTATTAATAACACCGCTATTTTTAATAGCTTTAGAGCGGCTTATTTTATTAAATAGGGACGCAGTTAAATTAATTTTTTTAAAATGTCAGGAGAAGTTGGAGTTGCAGAGATTGACGAAGCCTGAGGTTTGTCAGTATTTCAAGCGGTTTTTGAGTATAGTGAAATGGCGAGAAAGGATGGCTGTTGTTGAAAATGATCTGGCTGTGCTTAAGACTGTGCAAGAGAGCAAACAGCAAGTTTGGTATCGCTTGATGGAGGAATTAGTGCGGCTGAGTGAGAAACGACAACGGTTGGAAGAGGGGAATCCGTTTTTAACTTGGCGGTCGTATGAAGTAGGGGAGGGCGATGAGTTAAATGAGGAGCCAGAAGCGAAGGAGACGGAGGGGTTGTTAAAAAAAGGGTGTAGGCCGTAAGGCTGTTGGATGGAAATTAATTCTTACTTATGGTAAGATATTTAGTAAGAAAAGAGGTAATACCCTATGAGCATACAGAAATTATCCATCTCCATTCCTCAACAACAATTTGAATTTATTGAGAAATATCAAGCCCAACATCACTATAAAACGCGCTCAGAAGTAATAAGAGAAGCGCTTTATCTATTACAGCAAACGCAGCTTGAAGCATGTTATAAGGAAGCAAGCCAAGAGATAGATAACGCTTTTGAAGTGACTAATATGGATGGGTTAGAAGAAGATGAAACGTGGTGAGATTTATTTTGCTAAATTAGATCCTACTGTAGGTTCTAAGATAAAAAAAAAGCGTCCTGTCTTAATCGTCAGTAATAATGCCAACAATAAAATGGCATCGACAGTCACTATTGTTCCTATTACATCGAATACTAATAAGGTCTATCCATTTGAAGTGTTGCTTGAAATAAAAGATTGTGGCTTGTCCAAGCGTTCTAAAGCCCAGTGCCATCAAATAAGGACTATTTCTAAAATGAGAATAGAAGATAATAGAGTAGGGGTTGCCAATAAAGAAGTGATGGCTAAAATTGAGGCTGCTTTAAAATTGCATTTAGATTTTTAAACATTAAATCTAAAGTGCATAATATCCCCATCTCGTACCACATAATCCTTCCCCTCCAACCGCCACTTCCCTGCTTCTTTCGCACCCGCTTCTCCACCATACCGAATAAACTCTTCATACGAAATTACTTCAGCGCGAATAAACCCTTTCTCAAAATCCGTATGAATCACCCCCGCTGCTTGCGGCGCGGTTGCTCCTACAGGAATCGTCCAAGCCCGAACTTCTTTTTCCCCTGCTGTAAAGTAAGTCTCAAGCCCTAATAATTTATAACCTGCATGAATCAAGCGATCTAAACCGGGTTCGGTGAGATTTAACTCCGCCAGGAAAAGTTGCTTTTCAGCATCCTCTAATTCCGCAATTTCCGCTTCGATTGACGCGCAAATGATAACGACTTGCGCATTCTCAGCCGCAGCAATTTTTTGTACTTCATCGAGCAAAGGATTATTAGTAAAGCCCGTTTCAGACACATTGGCAGCATATAAAGTCGGTTTAAAAGTTAAAAGATGTAAAGTATTCAGAAAGACTTTTTCTTCTTTGGTAAGAGATAAAGCACGAGCAGGCTTGCCTTGGTCTAATTGTTTTTTCACACGCTCTAATACGGATAATTCTGCTATGGCTGTTTTATCACCTGATTTAGCAGCTTTTTGCGTACGTTGAATCGCTCGGTCGACAGTTTCTAAATCAGCTAAAGCAAGTTCCGTATTGATGACATCAACATCTTGCTGGGGAGAAACTTTGCCAGCAACGTGCGTCACATTTTCATCTTCAAAACAACGTACCACATGGACGATAGCATCCGTTTCGCGAATATGAGATAAAAATTTATTCCCTAATCCTTCTCCCTGTGCTGCACCTTTTACAAGGCCAGCGATATCTACGAATTCAACTGTCGTTGGCAAAATCCGTTGGGGATGGACGATTTCAGCAATTTTAGTTAACCGCGGATCAGGTACAGCGACGACGCCGACATTGGGTTCAATGGTGCAAAAGGGATAATTGTCTGCTGAAACTTGTGCTTTCGTTAAGCAATTAAATAAAGTGGATTTGCCTACGTTAGGTAAACCAACAATACCGCATTTTAACGCCATGTGTATTCTCCGCTAGATTTTCGATTTTTCGTTATTGTCAGCTGGTGCAGTATGTAACTTCTGCATTGCTTTGGCTATGTCCCCGCTTAAAATTAAAGGCAGCGCATCGTAAACATGCTCGAGTGCGCTGTTAATTTGCTGCCGGTCTGCTTTTGACGGGGTGTTTAATACGTAATCGACAACTTGTTCCCGTGTACCAGGATGACCGACGCCGATACGTAAGCGATAAAACTGCTTTGTGTTTAGGTGACGAATAATATCTTTTAAACCATTATGGCCGCCATCACCGCCATCGAATTTTAGTTTGATGGTGCCGACGGGTAAATCGATGTCATCGTGTGCTACCAGTAGTGATTCGGGCGGAAGCTTGAGGTAGTTCATGCAGCTGCGAACGGCTTGACCGCTGTGGTTCATATAAGTGGTAGGGATGAGTAAATGGCAAGATTGAGTGGAGAATTGTATTAGGCCGTGCAGGCCGTGATATTTATTTTCATGTCGCAAGGTAAGGTGTGAGCTGTGGGCTAATGCTTCTACAAACCATGCGCCGGCATTGTGACGGGTGTCTGCGTATTCTTTGCCGGGGTTGGCTAATCCTACGATTAATTGGATGCTACGGGACACGAGGGTGGCTCCAAAGAGGGTCCTGAGAAGAAACCTGGGTTTCGCTGTGCTCCACCCAGGCTACATTATATATTACTTTCCTTTTTCTGATCCTTCTTCTCCTTCAGCTGGACCTTGTTCAATCGTTGGGACTTCTGGAGAGATGGAAGGAGCTTCGGTGGGGATTTCTTCGACCACTTCCGCGCGTGGAATGTGGATGGAAACGACTGCTTTATCGTTGCCATGCGCTAAATCCACCAACTCAACGCCTTGCGGCAGTTTGAGGTCGGATAAGTGTAGCAGTTGGTTTAACTGCATTTCAGAGACATCGACTTCGATATATTCAGGCAAATTGTCGGGTAAGCAAGAGACTTCCACATCGCTCATGATGTGAGAAATCACGCCGCCAGCATCTTTTACGCCAGGCGCTTTTTCGGCGCCGATAAAGTGCAATGGCACATGCATATGCAGTTTTTCATCTGCCCGTACGCGCTGTAAATCGAGATGCAGAATGCGAGGTTTATAAGGGTGGCGTTGAACATCTTTTAAAATGACCCGTTCAGCTTCACCATTGGTTTTTAAGGTTAAAATATGTGAATAAAACGCTTCTTGCTCAAGGCTTTTAGCGATTTTTTTGTGTTCGAACGTGACGGAGATAGCGTCTTTCCCACCACCATACACAACGCCAGGAACTTTCTCTTCGCGACGTAGGCGGCGGCTCGCACCCTTCCCCATATCGTGGCGAACAACAGCTTCGATTTCAAATTTATGAGTTTTCGATGCCATGGTTTGACCCCACTTTATAAGTAATGATTGTTAGTAAAACCCTCTTCCCGCGACCAGGAGAGGAGGGCTTATTGTACACAGAATTGGCGTGGATGGAAGCTTCTCTCTTAAAGAGACCCCTTTGAGACAGTGCTTCGCCGTTCCGCTAAACTTACTCAAAGTTATTCATAGATAACTATGACGTTAGCTTCTTGCTTCAACACACCATAACTAACAGTGGCTTCTATACCGCTGTCCCGCTAGAGGATGCTCCACAAGCTGTCACGGTGGAACTCACCGCCCATTTTCTTAAATTCATGGCAGCATTCACATCACGCTGATGAAAGGAACCACATGATGGACAAATCCAAGCACGCACTGATAAAGATAATGCCGTCACACGATTATCACACACGGAACAGATTTTACTACTGGCAAACCAACGATCTGCTACTACGATTTGGCTATTATTTATCACAGCTTTATATTCCAACTGCCGGCGAAATTCATAAAACCCCATGTCTGCAATAGCACGTGAGAGACTGCGCATTTTCATCATGCCTTGCACATTTAAATCTTCGATACCAATAACTGCATAATGTCGGGTTAAATAGGTCGTCAGTTGATGAATAGCATCACGTCGGATAGTTCCAATTCGGTAATGCAATTTGGCTAATTTTATTTTGGCCTTGTTGCGATTACGCGAGCCTTTTTGCTTACGGCTTAAGCTTCTTGATAATCGCCGTAACCGATTCATCAGCGCCTGATGCGGTTTGGGCCCGCGGATGGTTTCTCCATTTGAAAGCGTTGCAAAATCCGACACGCCTAAATCCACTCCTATCACAGCTTGGTTTTCGCAGGTGCCAGGTAGCGGTTTAGGTGTTTCTAGCGCAATGCTAACAAACCATCGATCATCCTTACGTGAAATCGTCGCTGACAGGATCTTACCAATCAATCGTAATGACTCATGCATCCGCACCCATCCCAAATGGGGGATACGGATAGTTGGGCCATTTAAAGCAAATTGATCATTGGTTAAGGTAAAGCGGTCGTCTCGCCCTTTCTGACGAAATTGCGGATAGCGAGCACGTTTTTTGAAGAAATTCTTGAACGCTTCTCCCAATTGAATAATTGCCATTTGTGGGGCATTTTTAGTGACTTCCAACATCCAAGGAAAAGCTTCTCGTTTAATGGCATTGAGTTCTCGCCTTAACAGCGGTTCACTCGGTTTTTCACCCGCCTCATAGCGACGCTTCCACTCAGCCAATGCCCAGTTGTAAGCAAATCTCGCCACACCACAAGCCTTAGCAAAGTAAGTCGCTTGTTTGTTATTCGGGTTTAATTCAATTTTATGAGCAAGTAACATTTTCTGCTGCCTGTTTTATCCCTTCGATTAATTTTTGATTTTTTCGCGATCGGCTACCATAGAGTCTTGCCGAAAATACAGTGATAATCTCTAATACATCTTTCGCTAATTCTTCTTCAAATCTAGGCTCTGTACCTTAATTAGCGATTGTTTTGCGTTCGTGGATGAACGGAGATAAGCTTGATGGCTTCAGTCGGGACAAAGAATAAAGACGTTGGCCTCCTTCCGTACGTTGAGGAACCAATTTGTTTTCACGCTCCCATCGCCTGAGTGTACTAGTCGATACACCCAACAGCTTTGCGGCTTGTCCTATTCGATATAACTTATCCATGATGGGCAATTATAGATAAGTTTAGATAAATATCAACTCGCTGGTAATTAACCCTTCTCAGGGCGAACGGTATGGATTATTTACGCTGATTTAAGGGTTAATCTACAAACATCCTACTTAACGACCCTGCGCCACTAATCCGGCGGATAGCTTCAGCTATCATATGGCTTAAGCTTAAATAGCGAATGCGGGAACTTTGCTTCGCTTCATGGGTGAGAGGAATGGTATCCGTGACAACGATTTCGTCTAATAGTGAATGATCGATGTTATGAATCGCGTTTCCTGAAAAAACCGGATGGGTCACATAAGCAGCCACTTTAGAGGCCCCGTGATCTTTTAATGCTTCCACCGCCCGACATAATGTTCCGGCGGTATCAACAATATCATCCACAATAATACAATCACGATCTTTTACATCCCCAATGATGTGCATTACCTGCGCTTCATTCTGCTTCGGACGCCGCTTGTCGATAATCGCAAGATCTGCGCCTGGAATACGCTTGGCAATGGCTCTTGCTCGAACAACACCGCCCACATCAGGGGAGACCACCATAATATTTTGATAACCCTTCTTATGAATATCCTCGAGCATAATCGGGGTACTATAGAGGTTGTCTACCGGCATATAGAAAAAGCCTTGAATCTGATCAGCATGTAAATCCACTGTCACCAATCGGCTAATTCCGACCGCAGCCATCATATCAGCGACAATCTTCGCCGTAATCGGAACACGCGCTGAACGCACACGTCGATCTTGTCGGGCATAACCAAAATACGGTACTACTGCCGTAATTTTAGCAGCCGATGCACGACGCAATGCATCAGCAAGCAATAACAATTCCATTAGCGTATCATTCGAAGGAGAACACGTAGATTGAATCACGAAAATATCGCGCCCACGAACATTGTCCTCAATTTCGACCATGGTTTCGCCATCGCTAAAACGGCCAACAACTGCTTTACCGATAGGAAGATTAAGATGCTCTGCAACGCGTTGAGTTAATTCCTGACTGGCGTTACCGTTAAAAATCATTATTTCTGGCACGATCGAATCCTCAAGGAAATGCATTCTGGCTGGGGTGCTAGGGATCGAACCTAGGAATGTCGGGATCAAAACCCGATGCCTTACCGCTTGGCTACACCCCACTATCTAATTTATGGAAGCGCTATTTTGCTGAGAGAGAGGATGGGTGTCAATGGGAATTATAACTTCCAATTGTAAATAATAATTTTTATTTTCACTAACGGTGAGGTAATGAAAATTTTATTCGGTAGATCGATCATACCCACGTGGGTATAACTTAAATAGTGAACTTGAATGTGTTGTTGGACAAGCCACGTCAGCCGATGAGAGGTATCAAATTGTGTTTGAGAGGGTAAATCGGGGACAGGCAGACCGCGTATCCAATAATAAAGATAAGATACTGGCAGGTCCCAGCCGATTTGTTCAGTCAATAATTGTTCAGGCGTTTGAGCAGTGTAGTGTTTACCATCAGCCGTATCCATTGTCACGAGCCCGGGTTGGCCTGTCAATGTCACCCCACCCGCACCGAGCGGGCCGACTAATGAAAGCGTATAGTGGTGTTGTTGGCTTTCAACCCAATTCAATGTGGCGCTACCCGCATTCTCGGGCGTTTGAACCCCTATCTTACCGGTTAATTGCCATTGCTGGATTTGGTTCAACACCATTTGCCGATTTTGCCAGGAAAGTGCTGTAGGAGGGACAGGCGTGGGGGTCGTGGCGCAGCTTGTGAAGAGGGTCACGGTGAATAGGCAAAGTAGTAGTTTCCTAATATATTTTATCAATGGCTTTAATATCCTTTGTTTTTCGTCCAGCTTTCAGAATAAAATATGCTCAAAACGATAACTTGGCAATCCTCATGTCGATTTTCACTATCGGAATCAATCACAAAACCGCCTCGCTCACCTTGCGCGAGCAAGTCTACTTTGCTTTAGAGAAGCTGCCGCTCTATTTGCAAGATTTATTAGCACGCGGTGTGCAGGAAGCAGTCTTATTGTCGACCTGTAATCGCTCAGAACTTTATTGTCAGACCCATGATTTAGCTCAGGTCTATGACTGGTTTATCTCTCAGACCACGGCACCGCGCAAAGAGCTAGAGTCAGCACTTTATGTCTACCGCGATGAAGAGGCTGTCGCCCACATGATGCAAGTCGCCTGTAGCCTGGACTCCATGATCGTGGGGGAGTCCCAGATTTTAGGCCAGATGAAGACCGCTTTTTCTGAAAGCTGTGCGGCAGGGGCAGTTGGTAATTTGTTCCATCGATTATTTCAGCAGATTTTTGCCCTAGCAAAAGACATTCGTACCTCCACGGCTATTGGTGCCTGTCCCGTCTCAGTTGCATCAGCCGCAGTGCATTTTGCCAAACAGCAAATAGGCACCCTTACCCATGCCAATGTAGTGATCTTGGGGGCGGGCGATACGTCTGCTTTATTAATACGTTACTTAAAATCACAGCTAGCAACGCCTCCTATTATAGTCAATCGCAGTTTAGAAAAAGCGGCCCTATTAGCAGAAGAAATCGGCGGTACTGCTTATAGCCTAGATAAATTGGCTGTTGCTTTAGCGGGAGCCGATGTTGTTTTCTCTGCTACTGGCAGTGCTGTCCCTCTCGTTAAAAAAGAACTCGTCGCGGAAGCCATTCAAGCTCGTCAGGAAAAGCCTCTTATGCTGATTGATATTGCGGTGCCCCGTGACATCGACCCTGCAGTAGCCGAGTTACCCGTTAACCTTTTTTGCATTGATGATTTAAAATCCATTATCGAAAAAAACCGTCAAGGCCGTGAACATGCGGCTGATAAAGCCCGGGAAGTGATACGCCAAAAGAGTGCTGCTTTTATCACTGAGATGAAAGCGTTAGATAAAGTAGCCTATACGATTCGAGCTTATCGCGGGCAAATTGAAGAAATTTGTCAGACGGAATTAATCAAAGCTAAGCAGCAGTTAAGACAAGGCGCTGATCCTGCCTACGTATTGGATGCATTTGCTTATGCTTTTACCCAAAAACTATTACATACCCCATGCGTTCAATTACGCCAAGCAGGAGCGGAAGGGCGTTTTGAATTACTGACGTTGGTTAAACAATTATTTGCTATTCCTGATGCTGAGTTTGAGCGCTTATGAAACCCTCTATACAAACTAAGTTACAACGCCTATCAAGTCGTTATGATGAATTAAAACAAATGCTATCGGATCCCAATGTGACGGATGATATCAACCGTTATCGGGATTTAACGAAAGAATATTCACACCTCGAACCTTTCGTCCAAATGTTTGTTCAGCATCAAGACAATGAAAAACAATTAGCGGAAGCAAAAGTATTGCTAGAGGAAAAAGATCCCGAGCTGCAGCAATTAGCCAAGCAAGAAATCAAACAAATCGAAGAAATGCAGACGGGATTGGAAGATAAATTACTAGTTGCCTTGCTGCCACGTGATCCGAATGATGATAACAATATTTTCTTGGAAATTCGTGCGGGCACAGGCGGTGATGAAGCAGCGATTTTTGCTGGCGACCTTTGCCGTATGTACATGCGGTATGCGGAAAATAAAGGTTTTAAGATAGAAATTATCAGTGAAAGTCACGGCGAACATGGCGGATATAAAGAAGTCATTATGCGCATCATCGGACAAGGGGCTTATTCACGCTTTAAGTTCGAATCCGGTGTGCATCGTGTTCAGCGTGTGCCAGCAACCGAAGCACAAGGGCGCATTCATACCTCTACTTGTACGATCGCTGTGTTGCCTGAGCAAGAGGAGATTGAAAGCATTGATATTAACCCAGCTGATTTACGTATCGATACATTTCGGGCATCTGGTGCAGGTGGTCAGCATGTGCAGAAAACCGACTCGGCTATTCGCATTACCCATATTCCTACCGGTGTCGTGGTGGAATGCCAAGATGAGCGCTCGCAGCATAAAAATCGTGCGCGTGCCATGTCATTATTGAAAGCAAGAATTCTTTCGGCAGAACGGGAGAAGCAACAAAAGCAACAAGCAGAAGCTCGCCGTAATTTAGTTGGAACAGGTGATCGATCAGAGCGGATTCGAACATACAATTTCCCGCAAGGACGATTGACAGACCATCGAATTAACTTAACGCTTTATCAATTACCGCAAATTATGGAAGGGGAGTTAGATCCCGTGATTGAAGCGTTGATTCATGAATATAACGCTGATTTAATCGCAGCATTGGGTGATTAAGCCACCATGAGGATTCAAGATGCTTTACAGCAAGCCAAAGAAAAAATGCGGTCTGTCACAGACCAACCGATGTTTGAAGCAGAGCTATTACTGGCACATGTATTGAAGAAACCACGTCCTTATTTATATGCGTGGCCAGAGCAGGTTCTTTCTGAGGCTGCACTTACCCAATTTTTACGACTACTACAACGCCGTTATGAAAAAGAACCCATTGCCTATATCATGGGAACAAAAGAATTTTGGTCGCTACCACTCACCATTACCCCCGCGACGTTAATCCCCCGTCCTGAAACAGAAGTATTAGTAGAAAGCGTTTTAAAAGCCTATCCTCGTGACCGCCATTTAAAAATCGCTGATCTTGGTACGGGCAGTGGGGCTATTGCATTGGCTTTAGCGAGTGAGCGCCCGCACTGGGATATTCATGCTGTCGATAGCAGTGAACAAGCTCTTGAAGTTGCCAGAAAAAACGCACAGCAATTGCAGCTTCATCAGGTTTCTTTTCATCATGGCAACTGGTGTACTGCGCTGCTGAGTACTGACTTTGATGCCATAGTTAGTAATCCTCCCTATATTGCAGAAATGGAATGGGCGCAATATGCTGAGGGATTGGCATTTGAGCCGCGTCAGGCATTAGTGTCAGGCAAGGATGGACTAGAGGCAATTCGCACTATTATCCAGACAGCAAAACACTGTTTAAAACCCGGTGGGTCGCTTTTTATTGAACATGGGTTTTTACAAGGGGGTGCTGTACGGGCAATATTGGCCGAAGAAGGTTATGGGTCAATTCAAACTGTTCGCGATTTGTCCAGTCAGGAGAGAATGACAGTGGGCTTTATTGGTTAATATTTTTGGCATCACTGGCAAACTTGGACTACAATTAATCTCAGGGTAGGAGAGACAAATTATGGCAATGAAAGAAAAAGATATTTTGGAGCCAAGCTTAGACGTCTTAGGTATCGCACCTTATAAGCAAAAGAAGACGGAAGAGTATATGAGCGCCCACATGTTAGACCACTTTAGAGAAATCCTCATGGCGCTACGGCAACGTTTATTAGAGGGTGGCGATAAGATTGTCACGCATATGAAAGAAGAAGCAGTGAATTATCCCGATCCCAATGACAGAGCCAGCCAAGAAGAAGACTTCCGTTTAGAACTTCGCACCCGGGATAGAGAAAGGAAACTATTAAAAAAAATCGAAGAATCATTAGAACTGGTGAGGGAAAAAGAATACGGTTATTGCGAAGTGTGCGGCGTCGAAATTGGGTTACGTCGTTTAGAAGCAAGGCCTACGGCAACGCTTTGTATTGATTGCAAAACGTTAGATGAAATTAAAGAAAAACAACAAAAACAGGAAGAAGAATATTGATGCAATGTTCCCCCTACACACCTTTCCTCCTGATAGGGAAGGGTGTGCAGGATATGCTTATAAAGGTCTATAATATAATAAGATATTATTTTTCATTGATTTCATGAGGTGAAGATACCATGCCTCCAGCACCACCGTCACAAGGCGGTCAAGATCAGTCCTCAGGCATGTTATGGGGTGTTGCTGCCCTCTTCGTGGCGCTAGGCGTAATTTGGTTTACGCTGAAGCGGCAAATTGTTATTGGTTATCTCACCATTAAATTATACGAAATTAAACTCTTAAGCTTGTACAATGCCTATTATTTTGCTTCGCTGCAGAATGATATTCTTGCGGCGATGGCGGACCCTAAGAGAATCACTTTTAATGATCTCATTTCCCTCGGCACCGTTGCTGGCGAGTGGTTCCGCTTTCCCATGACAGCCTTTTTAATCGTCTTAGCCGTGATTGTTTACCTCGGCAATAGTACGCGCTCATTTAAACGCACTTATAATATGAAGGACTTAGCAAAGTATGAAAAAGAAAATTGGCCGCAAATTTCTCCCGTCGTGAATTTGAATCTGGTTAAAACCAATATTGATACCGGTCCTTGGGCCATGGCGATGACACCTATGCAATTTTGCAAGCGCTATAATTTGTTAGAAGAAGTTCGCCCTCAGCGCCAGGAAGGGATGTCGCGTAAGGAATGGGAAAAAGTGGAAGTGGTATTAAAACGTGGTGAAGCAAATAAAGTTTTTTCTTTACAGCTTGGGCCACTCTGGCGAGGTTCCGATAACTTGCCCCCTCACATAAGAGCGTTGTTTGCTGTTTTTGCTGCCCGTATTAATGCAGATAGCCAGGCTGCAGCAGCTCTTATCCGTCAGTTGAATATTTCTTCTACTTCAAAGTTGAATATGTCGGGTGTGAATGCCTTGCTGAAGAAACATGAAAATACCAAGCTCGTACAGCGCATTGTTCAAAACCATGCCTATGTTTTTACAGTGATGGCATCCATGTTAGAAGGTGCGCGTAGCGATGGCGTACAAGCATCGGCTGATTTCTTGTGGTTGAAACCGATTGATAGACGACTTTGGTATACCTTAAATACAGTGGGCAGACAAACACCGTTTGCGGAGGTTGGCGGTATTTTTGCACATTGGTTAGCAGAGAAAGAAGCAGGACGAAAATTAATGATGCCGGTGATTGAGGAAGCGACTAAGGCATTAGAGATCGCATTGAAAGAAGTGATTTATCATCCGGATGAAGAATAGAGGTTAGCACTATGCGATTACGCGGTTTAGAAGAACAGCACGAACTACAGCCCCAGCTGCTGCTGCGTGATACGCGGACGCTGGAGATGAAGATCGTTGATTTCTTCAAAGATCCCGTTAATAGCGCTTGCCTTATGTTTGGTTTTGCGATGGCGGCATTTTTCTTTCCTGCTATTACAGAAATTATTGCTTTCATCGGCTTGCTCGTTTTCCTTTATGCTTTTACCCGGAAAGCCCTCTTACCTTTTCGTATGCCTTTACGTTCCCATACTTATGATTATAACGACCCTATTCAAGGTTCGACTAAACCTCGAAAAGCACGTGGTATTAGCTTTTTCGGTAATCGCCGATCGAATGGAGATGAGTTATGGTTTAATAACGATGACATGCGTACCCATGTCTTGATTTTTGGCTCAACCGGTAGTGGTAAAACGGAAGCTCTCGTCTCCTTAGCATTTAACGCATTAGTACAAGGTAGCGGCTTCCTGTATGTGGATGGTAAAGGTGATACCTCACTCTTTGCTAAAGTGTTCTCTATGTGTCGCACCATGGGGCGTGAGGATGATCTTTTATTAATTAACTTCATGACGGGTGCAAAAGATATTATCGGTGCGCAAGAAAAACGCTTATCTAATACAATGAACCCCTTCTGTAACGGTTCATCCAGTATGTTGTCAGAACTTGTTATCAGTTTGATGGACCAAGGCGCCCAGAGTGCAGACGGGGATATGTGGAAAGGCCGTGCGATTGTCTTTGTTCAAGCCTTAATGAAAGTACTGGTTTACATGCGCGACAAAGGCAAAATTTTATTGGATGCCAATGCTATTCGTAATTATTTCGAATTAACACGGCTTGAAGCGATTGCTATCGATAAAATGTTTCCACGTGATAACCAAGAGCCTGTTAGTTTGGCTGATACGCCTGATATTGTGTTAGATCCGGTCAGAAACTATCTCAAAACATTACCCGGCTATGATCCGTCCAAAAAAGGCAAACAAGGTGCCACTGTCTTAGAACAACACGGCTTTATTACCATGCAATTAACCCGTGTATTCGGTTCGTTGGCCGATACGTATGGCTATATCATCCGTAGCAACTTAGCCGAAGTGGATATGAAAGACGTGGTATTAAACCGGCGTATCCTCATCGTTTTATTACCTGCATTGGAAAAATCACCGGATGAGTTAAGCATCTTAGGTAAAGTGATCATCGCGTCTTTAAAAGCGATGATGGCAGCAGGCTTAGGGGAATCCGTCGAAGGGACATATCGTGAAGTGATTACCCGTAAGCCCACCCATGCACCCACGCCTTATATGTGTATTCTCGACGAATACGGTTACTATGCAGTGAAAGGATTTGCCGTTGTCCCCGCACAAGCTCGTTCGTTAGGATTCTCTGTTATCTTTGCAGGCCAAGACTTGCCCGCATTCCAAAAAGCATCGAAAGAAGAAGCGATGTCTATCGGTGCCAATACCAACATTAAAATATGTATGAAGTTAGAAGACCCATTGGAAACCTGGGACTTCTTCCAAAAGACAGCTGGCGAATCGTATGTAACGAAAGTTGATTCATTCCAAACCAATGCGGGCAGCTTGTTAGACAATTATATGGATAGCCGCAGTGCGTCCTCAGAAAAACGTCAGCGTATTGATTTACAAGATTTGAAAGACCAGCGTGAAGGTGAAGCCCATATCTTCTTCAAATCGAAAATTATCCGGGCACGCATGTTCTTTGCTAACCCTCCGCCGGTTGAGAAAATGCGGTTGAATCAATTCTTGAAAGTAGAACCGCCTCTCGGCAGAACGTTAATTGATTTAGAAGACCGTATTGAACGGTTTGAACAGATTTTAGCTAGCGGCGACCTGTTTACACCGTCACACGATGAAGGGGAAGAAATTCAAATTATAGCTGACTCTATTGCTGCTGAATCGAATGCAAACCCCATTGAACGGGCACTCTCTGCTCTCCTTGCTTTCCATAATCGTCATGCAGTGGAGACAGAAAAGGTAGAGGAAGTCGTAGAAGAACTAGGAGATGGTCGCTTAAATATCTTCAGCAAAGTAGCCTTACCCGAACCTGTAAAAGTATTAGTGGGTGCCTCGCAATTCGATAAGTTTAGTGCACCGCTCATTAATAGGGCGCTTGCTAAAGATAAAATCGAATTGTTAGAAAGACTGATGGGTCGTTCAAGCTCGCAAGCAGGTCCTATGACGAGTGAAATTGTCAAAGACATGGCGCAAGCAACCGATTATCCGCCTACTGTTGAAAGCATCTTTTTACCCACCGAAGAAGTCGTGGCTATTGCCAATGAGGTATGTGATTATGTAACCTCTCTTAAGACAAAGGCTCAGGAAGAGGGTTCCTCATAGTGCGGATCTTTTTATTACTGACGTGTTTTTTATTTCTCTCAGCCTGTGCATCCTCCAATGTATCGCGCGAGGCAGCATCGAATGTCGATATGGGTGTGCAAAATGCCAAAAATCTGGGCGATCAGCTAATGGCACATAATCTTGCCGATTCTTACCAAAATTCTAGCCAAGCGACCAAAGGTGCTATTTTAGGCGGTGTAGCGGGAGCGGCGACCGGCGCTGCTTTCACAGGCAGTATCGGCGTGATCCCCGGCACAGCGATCGGTATCATTGCCGGCGCGAGTTATGGTAGCTATATTGATGCTAATACCACCTTACGCGATCGCTTAATAAACCGCGGTGCAAATATCATTGTCCTTGGGGATCAAATCCTGATTGTCATTCCCTCCGCCCGCCTTTTCGATCCTATGACCGCTACCCTCAAACCGCATGCTTACTCCACCTTGGGTATGGTGTCTCAATACATTAATCAATATACGAAGATGATGGTAAAAGTGACCGCGTATACCGGTTGCGGTAGTTCAGATGAGGTGAATATGGCATTGTCAAAACAAGAGGCCGATAATGTTGCAAAAGTTTTATTAGCAAGCGGTGTCGATGCGCGTATTCTTTATTCAGAAGGAGCAGGCAGTTCCCGCCTTGTTACTGCAGACAGGAACAATTGGGATAGCGATAATTATCGCATTGAAATTACCTTAGAGAAATTATACGTGTAACGGAGCCACAGCATGATTGCGGAACGCCATGACATTGCTCGTTTACAGAGTGACTTTTATCGTCTTCAATTTCGAAAAATTTTACGTTGGCTGATGGTGTCTATTTGTATCATGTTTATACTAATCGCGGCTGTCATTTATCTCGTCTTATTTCACCCAGCACCGCAATATTATGCCAATACAACGGAAGGCAGGATATTAGCCATGCCGCAAGCCAAATAAGGTGAGGAACGCATGGCGAATTCTTTCTATCGTGATTATTATCATTATGTGCTGA
Organism: Gammaproteobacteria bacterium; assembly: GCA_021324335.1. Taxonomy (GTDB): domain Bacteria; phylum Pseudomonadota; class Gammaproteobacteria; order DSM-16500; family DSM-16500; genus Aquicella. The sequence continues at coordinate 16,789 of JAJPJH010000102.1, read as the reverse complement.
CCGGCTTGATCCTTCTTCTTTTCCTCATGATCCTTGCTGCTGGCGTCGTGCTTTATCAGCTTTTTAATAAGCCCTTACCTGTTTTTTATGCAACCGATCCTAAAAATCAACAAATCCAACTAACCCCTAATCTTGAACCTAATTTGATGCCAGACACATTATTAGCCTGGGCGAGCAAAGCCGCTGCCACGGCTTATACCTTTGACTTTTACAATTACAACAACCAAGTGGCTGCAGTGAAACCGTATTTTACAGATGCGGGCTGGCAAGACTATTTACAATCCGTCAGTAGTTTGCTAGAGACGATTGTCCAGCGGCAATTATTTGTTAACGGTGTGGTGGCGGGAACACCGGTGATTTCTAATCAAGGGGCCTTGCCGGGAAAAGGTTATTCTTGGCGTATCCAAATTCCTTTTCTCGTCACGTATCAAAGCGCTAATACCACGACCAAACGGAATTTTATGGTTATTATTACCATCGTACGGTTGCCGACCAATATCAATCCGCAGGGTATCGGGATTGATCAATTTGTCATGATATGAGGATGAGGCATGAATGCTCAGGATCCATTAAGTATTATTTTTTCTCGAAATGCATTCTATAAACGCTTGCATTATTTAATGCTTGCTGCATTTGCTCTCTCTCTTTTAGTAAATGGTTTTTTAATCTGGGTGTTATATTTTTTAATAAAAAATCCTTTTCAGCCGGTGTATTTTGCCACGGATCCTGTTGGTCGCTTAATTCCTATTATTCCTGTGAATCAACCCAATATGACAGTGAATGAAGCAGCGTCATTAGCAGTTGAAGCCGTGCAGGCAGCGTATTCGTATGATTATGTGAACTATCGCACCCAGTTGCAGCAGGCCCAGCGGTATTTTACGACCTATGGGTGGACGAATTACATGAAGGCATTAACCCAAGCCAATAGTTTGCTGGCGCTGACACAGCGCAAACAAATTGTTATAGCCCAAGTGGTGTCATCGCCTAGATTAATTGCAGAAGGGATATTAGGAAGTGCTTACGCTTGGAAATTCGACATGCCCATATTGGTCACCTATTGGGAGCCGCCTTATGATGCTAGCTCAAAAGTATTGAATGCATTAGATGTCAGTATCATCATGCAGCGGCAGCCGATTTTACAAAGTTATCGAGGGGTGGGTATTTTGCAATTAATCGCTACTTTTGCAACGACCGGGCCAACTCAACCGCAGGAAATTTCAAGTGCGCCGACGGGGCAGTAAATATCGTCAAGGTGAAAAATACATTCCATTAGTATAAGCTGATTCAGCAACGTCGAGAAAAGTGAGAACGCATGGCTGAAGAAGAGTTACAAGTTGTCAAACTAAGAGAAGATTTTTACCGCGATAGTTTTGGTAAAGTCATCCTTGTCATTATCAGTTTGGGTGTTGCCATTGCTTTATTAGTTCTCTTATCCATTTATCTCTATATTAGTAAACCCCCACCGGTAACCTTTCCCGTCGATAATGAATGGCGTGTGAAGCCGCCGGTGCCGTTGGATCAACCCTATCTTTCTACCCCTGACTTGTTACAATGGGCCAGTGATGCGTTGCGTAAATCGTTTGTTTATGACTTTTATGAATACAACAAACAATTGAAAGCAGCCACACAATACTTTACGCCAGATGGCTGGCGAGTGTTTTTAGATCAATTGAATATTTATGCTAACTACAGCAATGTTCAAGCTAACAAGATGTTTATTACGGCGACACCAGCGGGTGCCCCGTTTATCTTGCAGCAAGGATTATTAGCAGGAAGATATGCTTGGTGGGTACAAATGCCCCTCAATATCAATTATGCTTTTAGTAATCAAGTCAACACTCGCACGCTTACGTTACAAGTATTGGTGGTCAGGATCCCCACCACGAATAACTTAAATGGTGTTGGCATTGATAATGTGATTGTGGCAAGTAGCACTGGGCAATTGGTAACTGGATAACACTGCATGATAAATGCTTTCAAATTATCGGTTTTACTTCTCCTCGCGAGTTTCGTCCCTTGTGCGTTTGCGCAGCCAGATAATAGCGCTGCACCTGCTACTGCCTCCCCCTCGCAACCGTCTCAACAGTTTCAGCAATGGCTGCAAAGCAATGGCTATGCGCAAAACCAAACGGCTAATGCAACGGCACCCTCCTCGGCATCAGCAGATCCCACTTCGTCCGCTGCACCCGTGAGTTATGAACAAGGCCAGCAGATCATGTTGAATGCTGTACCACCTAACAGTCCTCCACCGAATCCGGATTCGGTTAGTGCTTTCAATGCGATGATACAGCAAAACATGCCGCTGACACCGGAGCAAGTCGTGCAATTGCATCAACAAATTGATATGTCCCAACGCGCGGCTGCTATTCCCGCCAATATCCCTCCCAAGCCTGTTTCCACGACCTTGATGGTGAACCTCGCTCCCGGCACGACGCCGCCTGCGATACGTCTCGCGCAAGGTTATGTCAGTTCATTGGTGTTTGTCGATTCCACGGGGTCTCCTTGGCCGATTGCTTCTTTCGATATTGGTAATCCTAAAGCGGTGAATATTCAATGGGATGGGAAAAGTAATATCATCATGTTACAGGCAGTCTCTGCGTATAGTAATGGGGATATTGTCTTTCGATTATTAGGTAATCCCACCCCTATCACCCTGGAACTTGTTTCTGGGCAGCGTGTCGTTGATTATCGCGTCGATATACACGTTTCGGGTATCGGGCCCAATGCGAAAGATCTACCCATTGGCACAGCTCTGCCAAGTAGTGCTAATCAGTTATTACTAGGCGTGTTAGATGGGGTAGCGCCAGCGGGGAGCAAGCAACTCAGCGTACGTGGGGCAGATGCGCAGGCTTGGGTGCTGGCCGATAAACTTTATCTTCGTACGCGATTAACGGTTTTATCGCCAGGATGGACCGACACGATGGTGAGCCCTGACGGCATGCATGCTTACGAGCTGCCCAAAACCTCTTCCGTATTAGTATCCCGTTACGGAGAGCCTGCAGAACTAAAGATAGAGGGACTGTGATGGCACTGGATTTTTCTAAATTCAATTTTAGCCGCATGGATGCTCGGAGTCGTATTTTTTTCTTAATTGCGTTTGTGGTGTTGGTGATTGTAGCTATTTATTTTGGCACCCGTTTCTTATCAGGCAGCCGCAATGGGGTGGGAACCTCCCGCGTGGCGGGTGCACCCGCCGGACTACAATCGGTACCGGGCGGAACATTAACACCTGAATACCGACGCGCGGTAGAACAAGCAAATATCCAGCGTGCCCAACAAGCACAATTAAGTGGCACTAGCGCGGTGCCGACGATGATTAATCTCGGGCAGCCAGCTACGGGTAATCAATGCGTGAGATGCACGGAAGAAGAAATCACCAAAAACATGTTAGACAATATGGTACGGCAAGGTCAGATTTCTCCAGATGTGGCGAATGAGTTACAGCAATTGGCAGATAAAAATGCTTCTGTCGATGAGTATGCCGCGGCATTAGATAGATTAGTGAAAGAAGGCAAGTTAACGCCAGAGCAAGCTCGCCAGTTACTGGAACAATATAAAAAGCAACATGCTGAAGCATTGTTGAAAGAAAGCGGCAAAAACATGGATGAGTTAATTAAAAATGGTCAGTTGCCCATTGAAGCCGCGAATGATCTTCTTGCAGCCCAAAAACGCGGGGTATCGCCAACAGAATATGCAGCCATGCTGCAAGACTTAGTGCGCCAAGGAAAAATTTCCCCCGAGACGGCTCAACAATTATTAGCCCAATATACTCAGCAACGTGCGAAAGAAGCAGCGAAAGATAACTTGGCTGCCATCAGTAAAATGGCAGCAAATGGAGAAATTACCCCCGATGTCGCAAAAGAAATGACGGCATTAGCTAATCGTGGCGCGAGCGTAGATGAATATGCTGCAGCCTTACAGCGAGATGTCGCGGCAGGGAAGTTAACCCCGGCGGCGGCAGCGAAGTTACTCGATAATTATCGTAAGCAGAAATTAGGTGCGGGTCCTGCAGGTGCTGTTAATGAGATGTTGAAAAAAGCAGAAGCAGATGCTTACGGGGAAATTAATGATTTAGTCAAAACAGGAAAAATGCCAGCCGATGTCGGCGCGCAATTGACGGAGATGATCCAGAAAGATGTTCCCTTGGATCAATATAAAGCTTTCGTTACACAGCTTGCGCAGCAAAATAAAATTACGCCAGATATCGCGCAACTTAAAATCGGTGATTATCAAAAAGTCCGTGGATTGCGAGATGCTATCCAGCGCTTAGGGGCTTTACAAGCGAGTAATGCCCCCCCCAATGTTTATGCGGATGAATTGAAACGTATGGTACAAGCAGGTGTCCTGACACCGGAGGAAGCAGCACGATTAATGCAGCAATACCAGGCGATGACCGCAGGTGCAGCACCGACTACCGCTCCCACCGCAAGCGATTTTGCGGCATTGCAACAGCGCGTGCAGCAAGCCACAGCTCAGCCGACGGTTGGGGTGGGAGAGTTTACCGCAGCCCAAGCCCAAGCACAGGCAGAAACGGATGACCAAAAAAGAGCCCGTATGGAGGCATTAGTATCGGCAATGAATGGCCAAGCCCAGCAATTAGTTGCTGCTTGGCAGCCACCGGTTCAATCTTACCGAGAAGGTGTCCCCCCCTCTACCGCAGGAAAAGGGGGCACAGGTGCAACTGGAACTGGAACCGCAGGTACCAAGAATGGAACACAAGGGACAGAAGGAGGCGCTGCCGCTCCTGTCCTTATCAAATCGGGCACGATCTTATTTGCTGTGTTAGATACAGCAGTCAATAGTGATTATCCTGATAGCCCTGTGATGGCAACTGTTGTCGATGGTCCCTATAAAGGTGCAAAACTGTTAGGTAAATTAATGACAGCTAAGAGTGCTTCAGGACAATTGGATAGAATTAGTCTCACGTTTACTTTAATGAACATGGACCAATGGGATAAATCAAAAACCGTTACCGCTTATGCTATCGATCCTGATACGGCCCGTACAGTAATGGCAAGTTCCGTCGATTATCATTATCTTCAACGATTTGGTGCTATGATGGCAACCTCATTCTTACAAGGTTATGCATCTGCTATTACCAATGAGGGCACATCAACCACGGGAATATTTGGCACAAGTACCACTCATCCCGATCTCAGTCCTAGTCAAAAACTCGCTGTTGCATTGGGTCAGATGGGTCAAACGTTAGGGAACGCGACTCAAAACTATATTAATCGAGCACCGACGGTAAGAGTGGATTCTGGCGTAGGTCTAGGTATATTATTTATGCAAGATGTCACTTAAGCGTTTTTGAGCAGAATGGCTTTATGAGAACTATAATTAACAAGGAGCACGGGGAAAACTACTAAGGGGCGCGTAAAATGTTGAATGATCGAGAGGAAAGATATGACAGTCCAGAGGAAAGTGAGTATCACTTTTCCGATGAAGAGATCAATTACGAGGTCGAAACCGAATCGCCCAAGCCCGTTGCAAGTGAGCCAAGGGAAGGGATAGCTAGCCGGCTGACTCGATCGAAACGGGTATTGCTGAGTGCGGGTGTCTTTATTGTCTTAGTGTACGTTGTCTATAAAATGGTGGCGCCGGTTAATTCACCTGCTCCTTCCACTACTATTACGCCTGATATGGTAGCACAGCAAAAAACAGTTACCTCTCCGGCAACCTCGCCAGCAGAAACTATCAAACCCACGCAGCCTGTGCTTTCTCAAACACAAGGTAATGTAATCAGTGTGCCGGGTACAACTCCCCCTGCAATGCCTTCCCAACCTGTTGCTCAGCAGCCTGCTCAACCGTTACCACCGCCTACAACCGCTGCTGCTCAGCCCGCGCCTGTCCAAGCGCCAGCTGCTCCAGCGGTGAATAACCCTCCGCCTAACGCCAACGTCGAAACATTGGTGACTGAAAACCAGCGATTGATTGGTCAATTACAAGCAGATTACGCGCAAAAGCTGAATGATTACGCTGCACAAAGCAAAGCGCTGCAAGATCAAATTCAAGCGCTTAATACTCGCATGGCTGGAATGGAAAGCGAAATTAACCAATTGATGCAAGTACTATCTCGGGTGGGCCAAACCAGTCAAAGTAATCAGGCTAATAATCAAGCTAATAATAATGTAGCAACGAATACACCTGCACCGCCTCAAGCAGTGCCAGCAGCACCTCAGCCTGAAGTAAAAATACCTTACACAGTACAGGCCATCATTCCCGGCCGCGCATGGTTACGCTCTGATAATGGTGAAACCGTTACCGTTGCAGAAGGTGATGTCATTAAAGATATCGGTCGAGTAACGAAAGTGGATCCTTATGATGGTGTGGTAGAAATCAACACCGGCAACAAGGTTGTTTCGTTATCCTATGGCAATGGAGTGTAAACTTTAACCATACAAAAGTGAGGTGACGTGATGTTACCGCAATGGTTGCGAAATCACATATCCACTGCCGGTCGTTGCAGCGGTCTCGCGCTATTAATGTTGTACGGCTTACCAGCCTACGCTCAGAATCAGCAAGTGCAAATCACCGGTCTTTCGTTGCAGACCATGCTCGCGAATTTAGCGACGCAAATCCCTCAATTAATGCAAATGGTCACAGCAATCGCTTATGTTCTGGGTTTTTACATGATTGCTATGGGAATTGTCGGCTTAAAACACATGGGGGAAATGCGCTCCATGATGTCGCATGAGCATAGTTTAAAAGCGCCCATCACTTTACTGGTGGTAGGTGCTTTACTCATTTATCTTCCTACGTCCGTACAAGTGGGTATGAGTACGTTTTGGACGAATCCTAATCCTTACGGTTATTCAGAATACTCGGACGAATGGTCGCAATTTATTAATGTTTGTTATTTGATTATTCAATTTATCGGGACGATCGGATTTATACGCGGATTAGTGATTTTATCCCATATGGCAGACCGCAGTGCACACGGCAGTTTTAGTAAGGGATTGAGTTATATCATCGGCGGTATCCTCTGCATTAATATCTATCAGACTGTGCAAGTAATTTTTGCCACATTCGGGATAGGAGTGTCATAATAGGGACTTACTACTTTTAAGGAGACGATAATGAAAAAGGTGCTTCTTGTTTTACTCACACTTTTTTGCTTTACACTAGGAACAGCGGCATTTGCGCTTTCTGGTGTAGGTTCAGTCGCAGCGCAAGTGACGACTAACATTGCGAATATTGCAAAGTTAGTCACTGCTGCTTCGTATGTGGCAGGGATGGCATTTGCTGTCACAGGTATTGTGAAATTTAAACAGCATAAAGATCAGCCAACCCAATATCCCATTAGCACACCCATTGCTTTTGTCTTTATTGGCGCGGCACTCATCTTCATTCCATCCATATTCAGCGTATCCGGTTACACTTTGTTTTCTGGCAGCGGTCAAGCTTCATCAGTATCCGGTATTACCTCATTTGGGTATGGTAAAAAATAGGTAACTATTGATTGAGATATGCATGAACTTAAACTGGCGGTGAACTTAGCAGGTTGGCGAATTTTCGTCAGGCGTAAAGAAGATAAAGCGTTCCTGCCAGTTGCGCAGCGAGTATGGGAGCGTGATGTTTACACGTGCCAATATTGTGCTTTTCAGGCGAAAGAATATCAGGAAGTGGTGAATCTAGATGGTAACTACCTTAATAACAAGATGAGCAATATGATCACTGCCTGCTGTTTTTGCACGCAATGTTTATTTTTGCAAGCAGTAGGTTTAGATGAAATGGGCGGCGGCCAGTTGATTTATCTGCCAGAGATCAGCCAATCGGATTTAAACAGTCTTTGTCATGTATTATTTTGTGCGATGGGCAATAGTACAGGTTATCAGGACAGTGCCCAATCGATTTATCGCAGTTTAAAATTTCGTAGCCAGATCATCGAAAACAAATTTGGTTCTAGCACCAGTAATCCTAGCGTCCTCGGGCAAATGATTATTGAATATCAAGCTCGTACGAAGGGCAAGGCCACCGATATACTAAAAGACATGCGTTTACTCCCTTCTCATACCAAGTTCCGCGTCCAATTAGATGCATGGGCGGCTGCGGCATTAGAGGAATTAGGAGCAGAAGAAGCACAAGAAGGACAATAACATGCGTGATCGTACTTTTATGGATCCATTTCTAGATGGCATTGATGCGGTCTTAGCCTGGTTTAGTACCGAGTTAAAACAAACGGTTGAATCCTATTGTGATTTAGAAACTGCTGACGATACGCATACCTTAGTCGCGAGAGATGGTTCACTCATCTCGGTGATTCGTGTTTTTGGAGTGACGAGATTAGTAGGTCAAGAGGAATTTGATGCTATCCACCAAGGCTTAACGCAAAGTTTACAAGGTACGTTTAAACGGCCTGGTCATCTCCTGCAAGTGTATTTTGGTTATGATAGAGAAGCTGTTAAACCTGAAATTGAAGATATTCTCTCGCCGGCACGAGCGACTGCCAAGCGCTTAAATTTAGATTTAGATGATTTATTCAATGAACGCATCAATTACATTTCCCGCTACTGTGCGCGAGAAGAATTGTATTTTGTATTATGGACGCGACCTTATTCCTTAACAGACGAGCAACTTAAACGTGCCCGAAAAGATAAGCTTAATTTTGTACGCGAAAATAAAATTCCTCCTTTTCGAAATGGCCAGAATTTAATTGCAGCGATTCCTGATTTACGTGAATCGCATGCCTCATTTGTGCGTTCGATTGTAACGGATTTAAACGCATTAAATGTTTATAGCGAATTACTCGAAGTCCACCAAGCCGTCTATGCCATGCGTTACACAGCGGACCCTGATTTTACTGCGAGAGAGTGGAAAGCAGTCTTGCCGGGCGATAAAATTCCCGTGCATGAAGCAAGGCCGACAGCGAATGAATTATCTGGTTTAATGTATCCGCCGTTAGGAAGACAAATTTTTCCCCGCGATGCATTAGCCCAAGATTTGCGAACGGTGCGAGTGGGTGATCGTATTTACACTTCTATTTTCATCGATCTTTTTCCTCAAGAATTAAAATCGTTCATTAGTCTTTTTGCCCGGACCTTACCAACCCGCGTGCCGTGGCGTATGTCTTTCTTAATTGAAAGCAATGGATTACCAATTTTACGATTTAAATCCGTCATGTCGGCGATTTTAGCGTTTTCCTCCGCACAAAATGCGCTGGTGCATGATGCTACAAAATTATTACGCGATATCGAAATCAACACCGATGACGCAGTTGTCAAGCTGCAAGTTAGTCTTGCCACGTGGGCCCCGGAAGGTAACATTCGTTTATTGCGTACCCGGGCTGCAGAGTTAGCCAAAGCAGTAGAAGGATGGGGGACGTGTGAAGTATCTGAAGTAGCCGGCGATGTGTTTGCGGGGGTTGCTTCTAGCCTCTTAGGTTTTACAGCGAATAGTGTGGCAACACCGTCGGTGGCGCCGCTTTCGGATGTAATTTATATGCTGCCTTTTACTCGCCCAGCTTCCGCTTGGGAATATGGCGCGATGTTATTGCGGTCGCCGGATGGAAAGCCATGGCCTTATCAACCGGGTTCTGTCCAACAAACCACCTGGATTGATCTCATGTATGCGCGCCCCGGTTCGGGTAAGTCCGTTCTTTCAAATGCCATCAATCTAGCACTCTGCTTATCAGGCGGTATCATGCGGCTTCCACGTATTGCCATTATCGATATCGGTCCTTCCAGTAGCGGTTTAATTTCCTTGATCAAAGAAGCGCTACCGCCAGAGCAACGTCATTATGCGGCTTATCATCGATTACGCATGACACCTGACTATTCCATCAATCCCTTTGATACGCAATTAGGCTGTCGTTATCCATCGCCGCAAGAACGAAGTTTCTTAGTCAATTTCATTACCTTGTTAGCAACCCCGCTCGGTGCCGAGCGGCCTTACGATGGCGTGTCTGACATGGCTGGTTTGATTGTTGATGAAATGTATAAATATCTTTCTGATGAAAACAAAGCACATTTATACACGCAAGGCATTGAACCGCTTGTCGATGATATTTTGTCTGAAATTGGTTTTGTATTTGATGATCGCACCACGTGGTGGGAAGTCACAGATGCTTTATTTTTAGCTGGTTTTCATCATGAAGCCATGCTTTCCCAGCGTTATGCGATGCCTTTATTAGCCGATGCAGCTGCTATTTGCCGTACGCAAGTTATCGAAGATTTATATGGACAAGTTCGTGCTCCCACCGGGGAGCCTTTGATTCAAGCATTTGGCCGTATGATTTCTGCAGCTGTGCGCGAATATCCCATTTTATCGAATATCACTAAATTTGATATTGGTGACGCCCGTATTGTTTCACTCGATTTAGATGAAGTCGCAAAAAGTGGTGGTGATGCAGCAGAGCGCCAAACAGCTGTTATGTATATGCTTGCTCGTTATGCACTCGCTCGTCATTACTATCTGACGGAAGATGCACTGGGTGATATTCCTGATGCTTATCGTGAGTATCATCGCACGCGTATTTCTGAAATTCGCGAAGATGCTAAGCGTATTGTATATGACGAATTCCATCGCACCTCAAAAGCACGAGCAGTACGTGATCAAGTGATTATCGATATGCGTGAAGGCCGAAAATGGAATGTGCAAATTGCGTTGATTTCCCAATCGCTAGATGATTTTGATCCCGTGATGGTAGAATTTGCAACGTCGATTTTTATTATGGACGCCGGCCCTGAGCAAGCTATCAAACGTTCGACAGAAATTTTTGGTCTTTCTGAAACAGCGCGGATTGCCTTAAAAACACGCGTGCATGGACCACGTGAAGGGGGGGCGACGTTCTTAGCGCAATTCTCTACTAAAAATGGGATCAACACGCAACTGTTAACAAATACCCTAGGCCCGATTGAATTATGGGCATTTAGTACGACGGCGGAAGATGCGCGTTTACGTAATAAGCTCTATCAAAAATTAGGTCCGAAAGAAGGACGACGTTTGTTAGCCACGCTTTTCCCTTCTGGTTCGGTGAAGAAATTAATAGAAGAACGCTTGGCTGTATTGAAAGAGCAAGCGGGTGTGATAGAAGAAGGGTCGAATCTGAGTGTGGTAGACCAATTACTCCAAGAGATTCTCGATGCTTATTCGAAGAATCCGGATGTTAAAAGCTTGCCAAAATAATATTTAGCCGTGTTAAATAGGTAATTCAGCTCGAGAATTTATTATATTAATATAATTTTAAAAAAAGGAGATAGCATGAGTCCCCGCGAAAAAAAAAGTATCTTACTTTCAACGATGACTTTAAAAGAGTTTCAATTTCGTCTTCAGCAAGCAGAAATTAAAAGAGGCGGTCGTCCACTGATGAAAAAGGAAGTAGTAGAACTTTTAATGGCCGAAGGTTTCTCACCTCGGGGAGCAAGCACTATATTAACAGCTATTTTTTCACAACTCGGCATTAAAGGTCGTAATCAAGTTAATTGCTTTAATTCCTGCAGTTTATCGGAAGACTGGTCTCAAAAAAAACTCGGTGACATCGTGGAAAGTTATTGCAAACAGGTGGCTTTCCAACAAAAAGAGTATAGAAAGAGAAAGTATTGTGATGATTCCTCCAATTCAGTAACTACTGTGGTAACGAGCTCACAGAATTTAGATTATGAGAGATTTTTAGATCAACCGTTAAAAGATATTCAGGCCGAGCTTAAAGCGCATGTGTACGAAAGGGTAGATAGGAAAAATTTAATATGGGAGTGGGATCTTAAAAGTTATATAAATAAAACTTATAAGGTTCCTCTAGAAGATTTTAGCGAAAAATTAAAACAAGTATTTGGAAGTGACGCTTCAATTGGTAATTTTATGGCTTCTGATTTTTCCGGTTTTCCCTATACGTTAAAACAATTATTGACTTTCTGTGCCAACGAGCCACTTAAAGAGCCTCAACAACAAGTTGATGTTCAAGCAAATTTAAGCACTGAAGTTCAACCCAATTGTTCGGACGCCATTGTGCTTTCTTATGCAACTAATCCCAATCCTTTTCACTTTTTTTCAAGAAGCAGCATTCATCTTTCGCAACAGGGTGCTTCGAAGCAGCCTTTACCACCATCACCGGGTTTTAAGTAGTCCGGAGGCTCTTCCTAACTCTGCTTGGATAATCTCTGTAGGCAAACTACTAACACCAGGGGGATAATGAGATCTGTCCAAAACCACGAGCCTGTATTGCCGGGTGAGAAATCATTGTTCACCATCATTTGATAGAGGTGTCCTGCTGCATCCCCCCATAAACAAACTGCCCCTGCAAACACGGTAGCCAGGCGAAATCCCTGGCTCGCTTTGAAAGAAAAGATGCCCAATAATCCAATCGCAAGATCGGACATGGCAACCTCATATTGAAAAGGGCTTGTTGCCCAGCCGATGGCGGCTGCAGCGATATCAGGGTAAAAAGCGTGCATGATGAACGTGTAAATGCCAGTGAATCCTAAAGCAAATAGGGCTATCCATCGATAGGTGATTTCATAAAATGAGACATATTTAAAGCGTATGAGGGAATGAAAAAGAATAAAGATAACAGCGAGAATAAGCATCGCTAAGCTGAAATTGGTTAGGATAAGTGGCATTAAAGTGGCCCAATCCGTTAAATTTGACCAGTTTTGAGGCATAACTAAACTCCTTTTTAGCTGTGGGCGTTTGATTTATTCTACCATGCAATTCTTGAATTAAAGCAATTTCACGCCTAATCGAGTTGCGGCTTTTTGTAATTGTAGATCTTTAGTGGCGAGTGGCAAACCAAGACGCATAGCTAGCTCAAGATAGGCAGCATCATATGTAGTGAGTTTCTCTGCATGTGCTAATGGTGCAATTTCCCGAAATCCTCGTGCGGCTGTTTCGTTATCAATTTGGATATCTAATTGTTCTAAAAGAGATAAAAACTCCGTGATTTTTGCGTATGAAATTCGCTTTCGCCGTTCTGCAGCAATAAGAATATTTCCCACTTCTAACGCCCAAAGTTCAGGAACAAAAGCCGTTTCTTTTTCTAATTGATTAAGAAGCGCTTTTGTCTTGGGTGTTGCTTCATCTGTAAAACACCATGCTAAGGCGATCGAGGCATCGAGTACAAATCCCATTAACGTCGTCCTTCATCTCGCAGCTCTTTCCAATCAAGATCACCTAATAAATTAGATTGGCTAAATTCTTTTAATCGTTGAATAGTTTTTCGTATTTGTTCTCGATCAATAGTTGTGGCAGGAACCATTTTTGCAATAGGATGCCCATGTTTGGTAATGAGGATTTGTTCCCCATTTTCTACTTGCTCAAGTAAGGCTGAGAAATGGGTTTTTGCTTCAAAAGCGCCAATAGTTCTCATGATAAAAGGCCATTTAGACTAGTTTAAAACTAGTATATACTAACTAAATTAAAAGAACAATCGGAAAAGCCTTATGAACTAGCAAGAACATAAGGCTTTTTTGGGTTGGATTAAGAAATAGGACGCAAGGTAATCACCACGCGGCGATTCAGCGCGCGTCCGCTTGCAGTGGCATTGGAAGCGATTGGATCGCGTTTACCTAAGCCATTGGTGAAGATGCGATTAGCTGGAACGCCTTGAGAAATTAAATAATCTCCCACGCTTCTCGCTCTCTCTTCAGAAAGCGTTTGATTATAGGCATCACTGCCCACGTTATCCGTGTAGCCAGTAATAATAATGTTATTTTTATTATATTTCTTAAATACTGTCGCCACTGAATTCAATGTGGGGTAGAAATCAGATTTTACACTGGCTTGATTGGTATCAAATGTCACATCCGATGCCATGACTAATTGAATGGTATTGCCAACTTTCTTAACTTGTACCCCTGTTCCAGCCAGGGCTTGTCTTAGCTCTTCATTCTCGTTGTCCATCATATGCCCAATGGTACCACCGGTTGCTGCACCAAGTGCACCACCAATTAAGGCACCCCGCTCACCTCCGAGTAACGCACCTACCGCAGCACCACCCACTGTGCCGATACCGGCGCCTATCGTTGTGTCACTGACTTGTTTTTCACCCGTATAAGGATTCGTTGCGGTACAACCTGATATGAGGAGGACGCCACATAATAGGCTGCCGAATTGGGATTTTTTTGATAATTTCATAAATATACCTCTTATTAAGAACAAAATTTGTGGAAAATCATTCTACTGTTTAATTAGCCTGTTTTCTATATGTGGTAATGATCATTATTTTGGAAGATAGAATAAAAAGATAGACAGTATAACTCAGCGTGAGTTAAATTAATAAAAACTTAAAAGAATTTTAAAAAAATCTTTCATCAGCACCAACCAAAATTTTAATAAAAATTTTTGCGTATTAACTTCTATTTTCTTAAAGGAATAAACAATGCCTATTATTAATTTACCATCACTAGAAGAATGCCCAAAACTGCCTATTTTAAAGCTTATATTAGTGTATATTCTTGAAACACGTACCATGGGAATAAGTGAAAGAATAAAATTTCGTTTTGGCAAGAATGATAATGATGTAGCCACGCATATTCAGGTGATTGAAATTTTACGAAAAGCTGAAAAATTATTTCCATTAACTGTATGGAATTATCAAAACCGCGAATATGCCTTGGCTGAATTAATAGATGGTTATGAGCCAGATCGCACAGCTTTTGATTTAGTGAATATGGTTATTAATAAAATAGGGGGGCGATCTCAAACTCCTTATCTTCAAACGGAATATCGATTATCAAATGAAAATGTTAAAAAATATAATTTATGGTCACAACAAAATGAAGCTTTTCCCTCTAATGAGCACGCTGATATCTTGATAAGGGCTTGTGAAAATAATAATTTCACAATGAGTTTATTAGAGGCATGTATCGCAATGCAACTGCCTTTAACAGTAAGATACCTTTTACAGATAATGACCCTCACACAAGAAGAGATAAGTAAATTACGATTGAGAATGGTAAATAAATTTAATCTTAATTCCTTGCAGTGTTACTTAAAAGATTTTAACAATGAGCAATTGAATAATTTTCTTTATGCACCTGCTATGCCGCAATCTGATGAAACCTTGTTTTCCAATTTGGTGCTTTCTGATAGAGCAATGGATGATGATGAAAAAAATACCTATCAAATGAAGAATCTGGAAAAATTATTAAGGGCTTATCCTTTCTTATTAAAAAACGTCTCGCTAGAAGCATTTTTCTCGCCAATGAAAGCAAGAGAAAGCCAAAAATCATTATCCGCATTTATTTGGGTGCTAACAGAAGCTGGAAGAAGTTCACAAGTACTTTTATCTCTTATTTTGGATAATAATCCTCAATTAATGACTTGCTTGATAGAGGAAAAATTATTTCAACCTGTTCTGCCGGGGGATTGCTCTCATTTTTACTATTTAGTTTCTCATTCTCATAATTGGCCTTTAGTTGATAGAATTTTAGAACTCAAGCCAGAGCTGTGGGCTAGCCTTCCTCTTTCTATTTTGCTAGAGAGAAACTCTAAAAAAATTCCTTTTTTAGAGTTTTTGGTAGGGGAGAAAAAAGCCGACAGGTTTTGGCGTGATTTAATAACTGTAAGGAAGCAAGATATTCTAAAAGGATTGACCGCTGATTATTTACTTGAACTTTATCCGCGGAAGGTTTACTGTCCTTACGAACATTTATTGGGTGTTTTTTTGCAGAGGCAAGAAAATATTTTACTTGATCTTCTCAAAATGCGGCCTAAGTTGATAGATGAGATAGTAGAAAAATTGCTGCAGGCAGCGAGGGAGCCAAAAGAGATTCTTGACAGTATAAAAGACTTTTTCCATAAATTTTATTCTGAAAGTCAATTAGAAATATTAGAATTAATGTTATCTCATTCACAGAAACTATTTGAATATACGTGTGCTACTTTTTCTTATTTCGAACATCGTCATGATTTAATATCTTGGTTAGTGAGGTATAGTGTTGGATGTAAAATTTTAAACAAAATTTTAGACGCGAGGCCAGATTTATTAAAAATAGATAATCAAATTTTATCAATGAGAGATTTTTCATATGCTATTGTTTTCCCAGAAAATCATAATTTCCTAAAGAAAATTTATATGAATCATCCTTCTCAGATAAAATTTCTCGATTTTGAAAAATATGGAAAGGAAGATGGTTCTTATGTAAAAGATAGGTTACCTATTATCGTTTACTTAGCTAGCTCTAAAGAGGGAGTAGAATTAGCAAAAAAACTTTATGAGCATAAACCTAATATTTTTAAACCAGCAGAGTTACTGAAGTTAGAAAATCAAACTGCTATGCCGTTTCTTTATAGAATGACAATGACTGCTAATGGCATCGATTTGCTCCTGTCTCTAGTAGAAGAAAGTCGTATAAAAAAATGGATTTCTAAATTTAAACTTGAAAAAACCACTTCTAAGGTGGGTAGTCTTATTAACGCAACGGTGCTTTGTGCCGCAGTGAAAGAATCTCATGAAGAGGTGTATGGTAAGGAGAGTAGTGGCACATCTTGTCTTTATAATTTATTCATTCATCCAAAGGGTCGGCTCATTCTAAAAAATTTCATTTATCAGCAGCCAACGTTATTAAAATCAATCATCCAGATGTTGAACGAGAAGGATAAAGAGTTTGTGGAAAAGATTATCCCAATTAAGGGTAATGATTCTATTATGAAAGCACTGTACGGAGAGATTCCTGAGTTAGCGCAGGCGATAGAAGGGCTTGATCCTTTGCAGGTATTAGAAGAGAGATTAGAACAGAGGAATGCTGATCTGCCCCGCGTTTTGTAGACACTAAATTCTAAAATCCGCAAGTCAGTTCATATTGCTCAGGCGATTGATAGCCAAGAAACGAATGCTTGCGTTGCCGATTGT